>DATGOS010000093.1:0-5846 GCA_035305725.1 Cyclobacteriaceae bacterium | reverse complement strand
TTTTTGGTCGGCGGCGGAAAATTCCATGGCGGAATACTGGCTTTCCTCATTGAGGAAGGTTTTCATTTTTATGGGGTCTATGGCCTTTCCTTTCTCATCAGTGCCGGTGATGACCATTTCGGCAAGCCCGGTGAAGGCATAAGCATCTTCTGTGGGGACATTCATATTGATGCCTTTCATGATTTTGCTGAAATCATAGCTTCCCGAAGGATTATCGGCAGCAGGTCCGTACAGGTCTTCGAAGGCCTTTTCAAGCTGACGTTGGGTGGCTTTTTCCACTTCCCTTTCTACCGTCCTTTCCACCGCGTTGCTGACGCCCTGTTCGGCGGCTTGGCGGATTCTATTCAGCAGTTGGGCTTCGGTGATCGTGGGCAGGACCAAAAATAAGCCTATCAAATACAATGCGTGGGCAGTTCTCATAGCAAGTGACTTTGATTAAAATGACAATAGGAAAATGAAATCAAATTTCACCAAATATAGTCAAAAAAAAGTTACTCGCAATATGATTAATGTATTACCTAAGGCTTATATCTCCAGAATATAATCGAGGATTCCGGCGTTTTTTCCTTTGGGTCTGGTGACCAGCAACGGGATTTTGTCGTTCAACTGGATCAACCTTTCCGCCATACTTCCCAAAAACAGCGCCGTTGCCGCGGTCCTTCCTTTGGCACCGATGATGATGCCGTGCGCGTCTATTTCCATGGCCATTTTAATAATATCCTGCGCCAGATCATCATCTTCGTCCTTGGTATACAGGGGGGTGATTTTTACCCCTTTTGTATCAATTTTTCGGATAAACTTTTTGTACTGGATTTCCGCGTGGGTTTTCATGATGGCGGCAAATTCCTCATAGCTTTTTCCGGTAAAATGATACCCCGAGGGGACCGTGTATACATTTTGGCAGAAGATTTCAATTTTCCTGTCGTTTTTCTCTGAGATAAGAATGGCTTCTTCCAGGGCATCTTTGGAGTAAGCCGAGAAATCGCTGGGTACTAGGATCCTGCTGATGCTGGCAACGCTATTTTCCGGAATGATCATCAAGGTGCAGCTTGCCCTTCGGGCGAGGCGTTGAGCGCCCACGCCTGAGCCGGGGAGTTCTACCTTTCTGCCAACGACCACCATGTCCGCTGATTTTTCATGGGCAAGTTTTAGGACTTTTTTGGCCAACTGCCCTTCCTTCACCGTGTATACAAACTCCGCATCCGTCTGGCCCTCCCAGTTTCGCTCCACCACTTCCCTCATTTGCGACTTCCTTTCCTCTACCATGTTGTCAATAAGGTTCGGGAATTCCTTAAGTACCTCTTTGGGAATATGGAGGTTTCGGATAATATTGGTAAAATAGATTTTTTTGGTTTGGTTGATCTTCGTGATATAGGAAGCAAATTTCACGAGGGTGTCATCCATGGACGTTTGGTCCAGGCAAACTATAAGGGTCTTAATCTGATACATGTTTTTTCAAGTTTTACTTTCTGATTTGGACTATAACCATTCTAGTTCGTATATTTGCAATGAGTTCGGGTCTAAGACATGTTCAAACTTCACAATTTAATTAAAATGCCGAGTGAAGCTTTGTTCCAAAACCAGGCCTCATCCCGATGCGTTTTCGTATCGGGCCCCGGTCGCTGACCGGGTTAACAGTGGAAGGTTGCGGAATGCAAGCAGCTCAAATCTTGTTAATACGGAGGTTTGTAACACTCCAAAGGCCCGGACTCTATTTTTTTTGCTGATTCTGTCCACGTTTAGTACAGCATCCTAAACCGGATAGTTCCTTCTATGCTTTTTAAGGCTTCAATCACGTCGGGTGAATAGGCTTTGTCAATATCCGTAATCACATACCCGATTTTTTCATTGGTTTTCAAATATTGACCCACAATGTTGATGCTGTAATCCGCCAATACCTGGTTTATTTTCGCCAAAATTCCCGGTTCGTTCAGGTGAATATGGATCAGTCTATGGGCATCCTGTAAAAAAGGCAACTGGATATTGGGGAAATTGACACTGTTGTAGGTGTTTCCCGTATTGATATACTCAATGATTTTGGAGGGCACAAAACGTGCAATGTTTTCCTGGGCCTCCAATGTACTGCCGCCTACATGCGGCGTCAGCATGGTATTGGGCATGCCGATCAGTTCAGACTGGAAGGGCTCCGAGTTGTTTTTGGGTTCCGAAGGAAACACATCAAAGCCCGCACCCGCGATCCGGCCTTCTTCCATGGCTTCTTTTACCGCGGGAATGTCCACCACATGTCCCCTGCTCAGGTTGATGAGTATGGCTCCCGGTTTTATCATGGCAATTTGTTTCCTGCCAATGATGTTCTTGTTCTCTTTCCTGCCGTCCACATGCAGGGAAATTACATCGCAGGTGCTCAACAACTCCTCCAGGGAATCCAGTTTGGTGGCATTTCCCAGAGCAAGCTTTTCAATCACGTCATAGTAAAACACCTGCAAGCCCATGTTTTCGGCCAGGACGGATAGTTGCGCGCCTATATTGCCATACCCCACGATTCCGAGTTTTTTTCCCCGGATCTCAAAACTTCCGGTAGCGGATTTGTCCCAGATTCCCTGATGCATTTTCATGCTTTTGTCATGGACATTTCTCATCAGGATAATGATCTCGGCAATGGCGAGCTCCACGACCGAACGCGTATTACTAAAAGGCGCATTAAATACGACCACGCCTTTTTCCTGGCAGGTTTCAAGATCGATCTGGTTGGTGCCGATACAAAAAGCCCCGATGGCTATCAGCCGGTTGGCGTGATCGAGGACCTTTTTGGTAATCTGAGTTTTAGAACGAATGCCGATGACGGAAACGGTTCTTATTTTTTCACAAAGTTCTTCTTCAGACATGGCGGAGGGTACCACTTCCACATTGTAGCCTTCCATCCTCATCAGTTCCACGCCTATGGGATGCACGTTTTCCAGAAGCAAGACATTGATGCGGCTTTTTGGATAGGAAAATTTTTTGTTCATCCTGTTTACATATAATATTTCATCCAAACTTGGAGCCACATGATCTGCTTTGGACATTACTTTAGGCCGGGCAATATTTTCAGTAAAAGCGTAAAATTTGTTGGCCACACCCGAGGCTTTGATTTCATAATCCGTGTATCCGTCTCCGATTACATAGATATCGCCCTCCAAATTGAGGTTTTTTATGGTAGCCGGCTTCCCGTTGTTTTGGGACAAAAGGTTGTCCCTGTTGAAATCTACAATATTACCCTGCTCATCATAGATGAATTCATTGGCAAAAATGTTCTCCTCCTTTATGCCGTAGGGTTTGACAATCGGCGTGATGAAATCCTTGAACCCATTGGAGATGATATAGATATTGTCGGCGTTTTCCTGTAGAAATTCTTTGTTTCTTTGGAAGGACATGGAAATCTTGTTTTTCAGGGCGTCCACCAGGTCCGCAATCTGCGACTTGTTTGCCTGAAGCAGTTCCATCCGCTGCTCGAGACTTTCCCGGAACGAAAGCCTGCCATCCATTCCCTTATCCGTAATGTCTTTGATGGCCTGTAGTTTTTCTTCTTTTTGGGGATCTCCGCTTAAGCTTATTTCGCCTAAAATGTCCAAAGCCTCCACCTGGGTAAAAGTACTGTCAAAGTCAATGACGAATTTTTTATTCAAGGTCATTTTATATTCGGGAATAGAATCTTTCGCATGCAAATCTAGTGTTTTATTGAATAAAGTAGTGCTATATTTCCATAAAATACCTATCAATCCCCAGGCCCTCAAAGAAGTTTGCTTTCCGGATTTTTTTCCCTCTTCCGAAAATGGAATTATTGGCATCCTTATTCGTTTTATTTGTAGCTTTATAATGCGGAAAAGTTGGATCGGTAAAAATTAACATTATGCCATTAGCCCTGGACAACCTTCGGGTGGGAAGAGTCTATAGACTGGTGAAGTATGGGGAAGAAAGACAAATTCAAATCCTCAGCCGTTTGGGCCGGGAAAATTTTAGAATTAAGGATCTGGCCACCCTGGAAGTGTATGAGCTGGAGGAGCTTCTGAGGTGGGGGATTGGGAAGGATTATGATTTGGAGGAGCTGAGGTGAGGGAGAGTGAAATAAGGACATAAGACAGTCGATGGTCGCGCAGGCCACGGCCCACGGTTCACGCTTTGGCAACTCGATAGTCAGACAGTTCGGCAATTCATCAGCATAAAGTCAGCGATTCCACATGTCGACGATTCGACAGTTTCAACTAATTTATTATGTCAACAAACATATTTGGCGAAAAGCTGCTTACCTGTAGCACCACTCCCATGACAGGATTTTACCGCAATGGCTGTTGTGAGTCAGCGGAAGATGATCTGGGGATGCATACCGTCTGCGCGGTCATGTCAGAAGAATTTTTGCTTTTTAGCAAGGCGCGTGGGAATGACCTCATCACGCCCAGACAAGAATTCGGTTTCCCCGGCTTGAAGCAGGGAGATCATTGGTGCCTGTGTGTCACCAGGTGGATAGAAGCTTATCGCGCTGGCAAAGCCCCGCGGATAATATTGGAAGCTACTAACGAGTCGGTGCTCGGGTATGTTTCCATGGAAGAGCTAATCAAATATTCTCACAGATGAATTTGTATGGTTTTTGAGCGTGTTAATTGAGCCAAACAAATTCCTATGATTTTTAGAATACTGACCTTTCCCTTCCGATATTCCTTTTCGAAACTGAAAAAAGCGATCGGAAAGCTGAACAGAGTGAAAATAGAGCCGCTGTATGCTTTTGGAAACGAGGATACGATATTCGTCAAGGGCCGGGCCATTGAGGCTTACAAGCAAAGCAAGCCGTCTCCCAAAAAAAATCCCCTTCAAAATATCCTGGGCACCATTCGCCGGTATGCGGGAAGCAGTATCGTGGACGCTAAAATCGATGTCGTCTATCAGGACAAAACCCAACCGGTGATCAGTGACGGGGAGGGTATTTTTGACGCCACCTTCCAGAATATCAATACCCATATCAGCAAAAAAGAATACGTAATCGTTAAGCTTCACAGTGAATCCGGCCTGAAGCCGGTGAAGGAGTTTAGCCAGGTACCGGTCAGGCGGTATTCCTCCGGCCATCCCTTGGGGATAATTTCCGATATCGATGACACGGTACTGATTTCCCACGCCACCCAAATCGGGAAAAAGTTTTGGCTGTCCATTTCAAAGAACGCCTACACACGCAGGCCTTTTCCCGGCGTCAGTGAACTTTATGAAATTCTCACCGACTCGGGCAGGAATCCTGTGTTTTATGTCTCGAGCAGCGATTGGGGCCTCAACGACCTGATCCGGGATTTTCTTAAATATAGGAAGTTGCCGGAGGGGCCACTTTTGTTGAAAGACCTTCATATCAACTTAAAAAACGTATGGAAATCCGGTGGGGGTAGCCATACCCACAAGGAAGAAAAGATCCAGATGTTGTTTGACCTCTACTCCGATATGAAGTTTGTTTTAATCGGAGACAGCGGGCAGCATGATCCGGAAATTTATGCCACACTAATAAAGCGCAACCCGGGAAGGGTTTTAACAGTATATATCCGTCAGATCAAGGACAATGATCCCCAACGAAAAGCAGCCATGGAAGAAATGATTTCTCCCGTAGAACCCCCTGAGATACTGTTTGTAGAAAACACCCAGGAGGCTATTGACCATGCGAAACGCCAAAGGTCCATACAGTCCGAATAAACCCCATGAAAAAAAATTTTCTATTGATCATCAATCCCATCTCCGGGAGTATTCAGGACAAGGCGGAGACTGTCAAACAAATTCAGGCTTCACTGGAAGCGCATGGATGCCGGCTTGCTAAGGTTTGGGAAACCACCGGTAAAGACGATCAGCAACAAATTCTTTCCCTGGTTGAAGAAAAT
>DATGOS010000092.1:0-3790 GCA_035305725.1 Cyclobacteriaceae bacterium | reverse complement strand
TTCAGTTGGTAAACCGTGCCATCGTCAACGTATCCCGTTTCAATGGCCGTATGCGGCAGCTTTTCCCGCAACCGGGAGATTTGGTCCTCCGTCAAGCCGGTTTCCCAAAGGTACAGCTTTCTTAAGCCCGTGAGTGAAGATAAGGCGGACACTGCTTTTTCATCCAGGGAATTCCCCGCAAGGGAAAGGGTGGAAAGCGCTTTGAGTGATGACAGGCGCGCCAGTCCTTCCCCCTTTATATTGTTGAAGTTGATCAGGAGCTTTTCCAGATTGGCGAATCCGGCCAGCGTTTCCAGGTCACTGTCCTCCAGGGTCATGTTGTTTAGGTTGAATTCCACCACATTTTCGCGGACCTCAAGCAGTTCTTCCAAAGAGGAGACTTCAAAATTATTTCTGCCAAAATAACTTACGGAGAGGGCCGGGGAACCGGCGGCAAGGGGACTCACCTGCCGGTACACATTGTTAAGCGATTTGATCTTTTCAGGATCAACCGCATCGAAAGAATAGCCTGATGATCCCTCTTGAAATATCTGGCTGGCCAACTGAAAAAGGGGCGCCCGTGGATCATAGGTGAGCAACTTTTGGTCAAAAGATGCCCCGCTGCTGATCCAGGCGGTGATCAGGTCCTTTTCCTCCGGGGTCAATTGCGGCTTGCCTTCGGGTGGCATATGGTGTTCTTCTTCCTCAGGAAGCAAAATTCGCTGGGCGATGAGGCTGTTGTCAGCATCCCCCGGGACCAGGGCGGGACCCGTTTCGCCCCCTTTCAGGATATGCTCTACTTTATCCAGTCTCAGTTCACCCTTGCGCTTGGATGCCTTATGGCAGCCGACGCATTTGTTTTCCAGAATGGGTTGAATAATATGGTCAAAAACCAGGGCCTCCTCAAGGCTTACCTCTTCCATAGCCGGTCCGAATAAGGGAGCTGTTATAAAATCCTTCCCATGGGTGATGGATGCACCAAAGTGCCCGGTGGCAATGATCGAGATGCCGACCAGAGATGCCAAAAATTGCCTAGCACCCACAAATTTCTCCAGATTTTCAAAATACCCATACAGCAAAGAACTCGTCCAAAAAACTGCCAGTCCGGTCCATTTATGGTACTGAAGAACAGCGGATGACTCGCCTCCTTCCAGGTAAAGGAAAAATCCGGCGATCACGGTAACGGCTGAAAAAAGACTCCCCAGCAGTAACAGGGCGGAGCCATAATAATACTGCTCGAGGGGATTTTTTAAAACCCGGGGAAAGAAAATTGTCATTATCCCCAACAAGAGCAACACGATCGGGAAATGCAGCAGCAGGGGATGCAGCCGGCCCAATACAAAAAGCCAGGGCGGGATGACAAGGATATTCTCCGCCACAAGAATTACCATAACAAATATGTGAGCGGAAAAAAGGAGCCGTTCCAGGATCAGCTTATGTTTTTGGAAACGCATTGTGGTATTCGGTTTTGCTGCTCATAAATGGCCTGTGCATGAGGATGAATCCCATGGTCAATGATTAAGTTTGCCCTCTCACACTTATATTTTTGCTGTTATAAATGGCTAGCTCAGGCGATGATGTCGTTGACTACTTTGCCGGATACATCGGTCAGCCTGAACCTTCTTCCCAAATGTTTATAGGTTAGTTTTTCATGGTCAATGCCCAACAGGTGAAGCAGGGTGGCCTGGAAGTCGTGTACGTGAACCGGGTCCTTCACGATGTTGTAGCCGAAGTCATCGGTTTCGCCGTATACCATGCCGGGTTTCACGCCCCCACCCGCCATCCACACTGAAAATGCCTTTGGGTGGTGGTCCCGCCCGTAGCTGTCAACGGTCATTTTCCCCTGGCAGTAGTTCGTCCTGCCAAACTCTCCGCCCCAGATGACCAGGGTTTCGTCCAGCAAACCCCTTTGCTTTAGATCCCTGATCAGGGCAGCGGACGGTTGGTCCACGTCCCTTGCCTGCAGGGCCATCTCGTTGGGAAGGTTGCCATGCTGGTCCCAGCCCTGATGGTAAAGCTGTACAAACCGGACTCCGTTTTCAGATAGTTTTCTTGCCAAAAGACAATTGGCCGCATAGGTACCCGGCACCAGGCAATCCGCTCCGTATAGCTTTATAATATCGTCAGGTTCGTTGGACAGATCGGTTACTTCAGGTACTGCCGTTTGCATCCTAAAGGCCATTTCGTATTGCTGGATTTTGGCTTGGATTTCCGGATCCCCGAATTCCTGAAAATTGATTTCATTTAATGCGGCAATTTGGTCCAGCATTTTCCTGCGTTCCTGTCTGCTTAGGCCTGCAGGATCGTTTAAATACAGTACCGGATCATCCCCGCTGGAAAACTGCACGCCCTGATGCACCGAATCAAGAAAGCCGTTGGTCCACAGTTTTGAATAGACGCCCTGCCCGTTTCCTTTGCCTCTGGAGAGAAGAACACAAAAGCCCGGCAGGTTTTTGTTTTCGCTGCCCAGCCCATAGCTCAGCCAAGCACCCATGCTGGGCCTGTTGCCCACTTGCGCTCCGGTCTGAAAGAAGGTGAGTGCGGGATCATGGTTAATGGCCTCCGTGTGCATTGACTTGATGATGCATAGATCATCCACAATTTTGGCCATGTGCGGGAAAAGTTCGCTTACCCAGGCGCCGGAAGCCCCGTGTTGTTTGAACCCGTATTAGGAGCCGACCAGCGGGAAGGAGGATTGCCCGGAAGTCATCCCGGTGAGCCTTTGTCCCATCCGTACCGAATCCGGAAGCTCCTGGCCCATCAGCTTGTTCAAAAGGGGTTTATAATCAAATGATTCCAACTGCGAAGGGGCGCCGTTTTGAAACAGATAAATCACGCGCTTTGCCTTGGGAGCAAAATGCGGGACCATCTCCATCAGCTCATCCTCATCATTCCCGAACCTTCCTGAAAACAGGTCAGGGATCAACAATGAACCCAAAGCCGCACTGCCCAGTCCCAGGCTTAACCTGGACAGGAATTTCCTTCTGTTTCGGTGCAGGCCTTTTTCCAATTCTTCATTTTCCATTTTCTAACCTTTGGTAATTGTTTCTTCCAAATTGTATAGAGCGACGATGACCTGCATCAAAGCAGCGGTTTCTGAACTTTTGGCATCGTCTTGCAGGGGATATTCTCCCACAGATACAGTTTGAAGCAGTGCCTCAGGATCTGCCGAAAATTGCTCCAGTGCATCCTGATAATAACGCTTTAAAATATCCAGCTCCTCTTCTGTAGGAGTACGGCAGACAATACGCATAAAGGCCTCTTCAATCGCGGCTGAATGACTGGCATGCCGGACCGCTAAGCGGCTGGCAAGTACCCGCGAAGCTTCCAACACCAGGGGATCGTTCAGCATGGCCAGCGCCTGCAAGGGGGTATTCGTTCTTCCCCGGGTGACTTCACACAGGTCCCGGTTGCTTGCATCAAAAATGCTTAACTTTGGCGGGGGGGAAGTCAGTTTGATAAAGGTGTACAGCCCTCTCCGGTACAGATCTTCCCCCTTTCCCTGCCGGTATACGGAAAGTTCGCCCCTTCCGGAGGTGGATGCTTCCCACAACCCTTCCGGCTGGTAAGGTTTGACACTTGGTCCACCGATTTCCGGTACCAGCAGACCGCTGCTGGCCAGCACAAGGTCACGGATATGTTCGGCATTCAGTCTGGTCCTCGGTGCGCTGGACAGGTATCTATTTTCAGGGTCTTTTTCCAGTTTTTTCTGATTAAGGCGGGCGGACTGGCGGTAGGTTGCCGAGCTGAGGATCTGTTTGAGCAGTCGTTTGATGTTCCAGCCATTTTCCATAAAATCCACCGCAAGCCA
>DATGOS010000091.1:0-4661 GCA_035305725.1 Cyclobacteriaceae bacterium | reverse complement strand
GTCAGTGAGTTAGGGAAGTTATATAATAGGTGTGTAATAATGGCATTAAAAAGGATTTGCTTTTTATTTTTAGTATTTTCAGTATTTCTGTCCTGCGACAGTCCTGACGATAAAAAAACCCGTTTTTTGTTAAAGGGCAATGTAAAAATTCAGGAAAGGGATTATCCGCGGGCAAGGGAGTATTACGAGGAGGCGCTGCAAATTGATCCTGACTTTCAGGAGGCGATGTATAACCGGGGCATAACATTTTTAATGATGGATGATTACCCCAAAGCCATAGAAGATTTTAGTCGGGCCATTTCACTTCAGAACGACTACAGGGACGCCTATTATCAAAGGGGGCTGGCCTACCTTGACAACGGGGAGTACTACAAGTCCCTGGCTGATGCCAGAAAATTAATTGAGCTGGAACCGGAGTCCAGCAGGGGACACTTTCTGCAAGGGCTGGGCCATGAAGCGCTCAAAAATTACGGGGAAGCGCTGCGGGCTTTTGACACTGCCCTGGCGCTGGATCAGGAAAATGTGGACCTGTACGTCAACCGGGCTACCATAAACTTTTATCTGAAGAACCTTGACGAAGCCTGGAAGGACCTGGAGACTGCCGAAAAAATTAACCCCGGGGAAGCGCATATCTACAATCTACGCTCTATGATTGCATTTGAACGGGAAGACTACCAGGATGCTGTTGAATGGGTGGAAAAAGCAATTTCCATTAATTCCGGTCATCCTTTCTTTTACAACAACAGGGGACTGTACAGACTTTTTCTGGGGCAGTTGGATGAGGGCTTGCAAGACATAAATTTGAGTATCAAGCAGGATGCGAGAAACCTTTATGCCTTGCGGAACAAGGGCATTTACTATCAGTTGAAGGGAGACAAGGATTTGGCGGTGAAATACCTACAGGAAGTGTATGACAAAGATCCTGAGATCCCGCTCACGGAAAAATACTTGATGCTGGCGGAACACGACGATACTGCTTCAGGGGATTGACGCAATACAGGCAGCTACGTAAAGTCCCCCGGAAGACTTATCTTTTTACTAAAAAAATTAAAATAATAACTGCAATAGCAAATGCAGAAAAATATGGCCCAGGATATTGTTTATCCCGGGCCATTTTTTTGTCCGCTGATGCCTAAGGCACCGTTTTATCAACAATTACCTTTCCATCTGCTGCCTTACAATATTGAGTGCAGACCCTGCTTTAAACCATTCGATTTGGCCTTCATTATACGTATGATTGACCAATATTACGTCCTTGCTGCCATCGGAGTGGTTAAATACTGCAGTCAGGGGTTTGCCGGGGGTAAAGCTTTCCAGTCCCAGAATATCAATGGAATCGTCTTCCTGAACCAGATTATAGTCGTCCGGATTGTCGAAAGTCAGGGCCAGCATGCCCTGTTTTTTAAGGTTGGTTTCGTGGATTCTGGCAAATGATTTTACCAATATCGCCCTCACCCCTAAAAACCTCGGTTCCATGGCTGCATGTTCACGGGAAGAACCCTCCCCGTAATTTTCATCACCCACTACAATGCTTCCCACCCTGGAGGCTTTATAGTGCCGCTGTACAGCCGGAACTTCACCGTAGGCTCCCGTCAGTTGGTTTTTGACCAGATTGGTTTCCCCGTTAAAGTAATTGACGGCGCCAATCAGCATATTGTTGGAAATGTTGTCCAGGTGACCCCTAAACCGCAGCCAGGGACCAGCCATAGAGATATGGTCGGTGGTACATTTTCCTTTGGCTTTGATCAGCAGTTTCAGTCCATGCAGATCCGTTCCTTCCCAGGGGCTGAACGGCTCGAGCAGCTGGAGCCGGTCAGACGAAGGGTCTACCACAACTTCTACGGCAGATTTGTCTTCTGCAGGTGCCTGGTAGCCGGCATCTTCCACGTCAAATCCACGGGGAGGCATTTCCATGCCCGTAGGTTCATCCAAACGTACCTGCTCCCCGGCCTCATTGATGAGGGTGTCTCTCATGGGGTTAAAATCCAAGCTGCCGGCAATGGCCATGGCAGTCACCACTTCGGGAGAGGCCACAAAAGAATGCGTATTGGGATTGCCGTCGGCACGTTTGGAAAAATTCCGGTTAAAGGAGGTGATGATGGAGTTTTTTTCACGCTTCTCCGCCCCGTGCCTTGCCCACTGGCCGATGCAGGGGCCGCAGGCATTGGCCAATACCACACCTCCCATTTTTTCAAAAACGTCTAAAAAGCCATCCCTTTCTACCGTAAACCTTACCTGTTCGGAACCGGGGGTAATGGTATACTCGGACTTGGCCTTTAGTTTTTTGTCAATCGCCTGCTGGGCCAGGGAGGCCGCGCGCGAGATGTCCTCATATGAGGAGTTGGTACAGGAACCGATAAGGCCCACTTCCAGTTTTACGGGCCAGTCATTTTCCTTTACCGCCTCAGCAAATTTGGATATCGGCCATGCCAGGTCAGGGGTGAAGGGTCCGTTGATATGCGGCTCCAGTTCTGAAAGGTTAATTTCAATCACCTGGTCGAAATATTGTTCAGGATTCGCATAGACTTCCTCATCCCCGGTGAGGTAAGGCTTGATCTCATTGGCCAGGTCAGCGATTTCTCCCCTGTCTGTACCTCTCAGGTAGGTTTCTGATTTTTCATCATAACCAAAAATGGAGGTGGTGGCACCGATTTCAGCACCCATATTACAGATCGTCCCCTTGCCGGTAGCGGAAATGGATCGTGCTCCTTCTCCGAAATATTCCAAAATCGCCCCTGTTCCGCCTTTTACGGTCAGCAGTCCTGCTACCTTGAGGATAACGTCTTTTGCGGCGGTCCAGCCCGAAAGTTTTCCGGTCAGTTTCACACCGATCAGCCTAGGGAATTTTAGTTCCCAGGGCAGTCCGGCCATCACGTCGCAGGCATCCGCTCCTCCTACGCCAATCGCCACCATGCCCAAGCCTCCCGCGTTGGGGGTGTGGGAATCGGTGCCGATCATCATTCCCCCGGGGAAGGCGTAGTTTTCCAGTATCACCTGGTGGATGATTCCCGCGCCCGGTTTCCAGAATCCCAGGCCATATTTATTGGATACTGAGGAAAGGAAGTCATAGACCTCCTTATTTTTGTCTTTGGCTTTTTCCAAATCGGTAGCCGCGCCCACCTCCGCCTGGATCAGGTGGTCACAGTGTACGGTAGAGGGCACCGCCACCTGCATCCTGCCTGCCTGCATAAACTGCAAAAGGGCCATCTGGGCGGTAGCGTCCTGCATGGCCACCCGATCGGGTTGAAAATCCACGTATGACTCTCCTCGTATAAAAGATGTCTCGGGTGTTCCCTCAGATAAATGGGCGTAAAGAATTTTTTCTGTAAGTGTAAGTGGTTTGCCCACCAGGTTTCTCGCGGCCCGTACACGTTCCGGAAAACGGCCGTATACTGCCTTGATCATTTCTACATCAAATGCCATTTGAAATAAATTATAATTAGTTATATTTAAAAATTATTTTACATTTTTCGCCGCAAAGATAAAAATTTTGTGTTGAAATAGAACCTAATTATAGGCGTGTTTCTTTATTTAGAAAGGATATGGTTTGAAGTGGGTTGATCCGGATGGTGCAACAGCTTCATTTTAACTGGGGGAGCAGGTCTCCGGTTTTGTACCGCAAAAGGGCGGTGCCGGGGGCCAAAAGTAAACAATAAACAAGGAATGGAAATTCTTTTTTTAATTTTTTTTAAATTTGGCATATTTATTTGACGCTTTAATCTTTGGTGAATGCAATTTGAGTTCAGCTATTATTCGATTATTTTAATTGTTTCAGGGATAGCAGCTAGTCTTTTTTCCGCGTTTGTTTTCAACAGGCTGGGCGGGACTTTGAAATGGTTCGTTTTTACGCTGATCGGGATTTCCATCTGGGCATTTGCCTATGGATTTAAAATCTCGAGCCTGGAATGGAATGAAATGCTGTTTTGGGTGAAGGTGGAGTATCTGGGTATTGCCATTGCTCCCAGTACCTGGCTTCTTTTCTGTATTAAATATACCGGGAAAGAATCCTGGCTGAAGCCCCAGGTGCTGTTAATTCTTATTGCGTTTCCGATTATCACCTACCTTATTGTGCTGACCAACGAATGGCATCACTTACATTTTGCGGGGCGCTTGCAGGAAACCAGCAATTCCTTTCCCTACCTTGCTATTCAAAAAGGACCCTGGTTTCTGGTTCACACCATCTATTTTTATTTTACGGTGTTGTTGGGCAACTACCTGTTGATTACCAGTTTCAAACGGGCCGAACCCATTTATAAAAAGCATACCCTCCTCCTGATCGTCATTTCCACTTTGCCCTGGCTGGTCAATATTTTTTATTTGCTGGGTGGTTTTAAGCCTTTCGGCCCGATCGATCCTACACCGTTTACATTTATTGTCTCCTATGCCCTTATCGCCGTCGGCTTGTTCAAGTTTAATTTGTTTGATGTGCTGCCGATAGCCAAGGACAAACTCATTAAAGCAATGACTGAAGGGATACTGGTCATTGATTTGAACGGAAAGGTAATGGACCTGAACCCGGCGATGAAAAGAATTATCAAGGGCAAAGGAGGCAGCTATATCGGTCATCCTGTGGAGCTTTTTTTTTCCGAACAGCAGGAGCTGATGAAAGTAATCAACGACAGACGGCATTCTCAGATAGAGGTTTCCATTGACGTAAAAAA
>DATGOS010000090.1:0-2439 GCA_035305725.1 Cyclobacteriaceae bacterium | reverse complement strand
GTTTAGGGTTTCTAATGCCCCGTTGTACATGGAGGTCAACTCTCCCGTGGCTTTTTCCAGCTCCGGGAAATTGTAGGACATCGCCTCGGTTTGCAAATTCAGTGATTTTTCCACCAATGCTTCCTGGCTGTTAATCAGGTCTTCCAGCAGCCGTAAAGCCTTTTCCATTTTGTCCAATTTTTCCCTGTTATCCATGATCTTTTTTTAACTTAGCTGGCTCCGGGGCAAGAACATCAAAAATCAATCCAACGAAGGCGAAATATATTTCAATTTTCCTCCTATCTTTCCAAAGCTTTGTCTATTATTAACTAAAACAACACCAATGAAAACAGCGGAAATCCAAACCGAAAAAGGAGTCATGAAGGTCGAATTCTATGAAAAAGACGCTCCCAATACCGTTAATAATTTTATAAAACTTGCCAGGGAAGGCTTTTACGACGGCCTGAATTTTCACCGGGTCATACCCAATTTTGTGATCCAGGGCGGCTGTCCCAAAGGAAACGGCACCGGCGGACCGGGGTATCAGATTGACTGCGAGCTCAATGGCGACAACCAATACCATGACAAGGGGGTGTTATCCATGGCGCATGCGGGAAGAAATACCGGAGGATCGCAGTTTTTCATCTGCCATAACAGAGAAAACACCAAACACCTGGACCGTAACCATACCTGTTTTGGCAAAGTAGTGGAAGGAATCGAGGTGGTGGACCAAATTGCCCAGGGAGATAAAATTTTAAAAATCACTGTACAGGACTAAAAAAGGGGAGAAATTCCCTTTTTTTAGCAAAAAACATCACCCAAAGCTGAAGCCGCCAATGAGGTCAGGATTAATTTCTCCGGTTAATTTCGTCCCTTAAGCGGGCGGCTTTTTCATAATCCTCACTGCTAATGGCTTTATCAAGCATCTGATTCAGCTTGTCCAGGCTAAAGTCTTTGAGGGAAGTATCGGATTTTTTTCTGCTGCCGGAACCGGAACCACTTCTGGAAGTTGACTCCTGCTCTTTCTTTTCGTCCTCCTCGCTAAACTCGATCGCTGCCTCGGCCATTACACCCAGTGAGCAAAAAATCGGAGCGTCGAAGCGTACCGCAATGGCAATAGCATCGGAAGGCCGGGCGTCGATTTCCACCCTTTTTGTGGCACTGTGGCAAACGATTTTGGCGTAAAAAACCCCTTCCCGCATGTCCGAGATGAGAATATGCTCCACGGCAAAACCAAAGCTCGAAGAAAAGGATTTGAACAGGTCGTGGGTCATAGGCCTGTTGGGTATGATTTTTTCTATTTCAATGGCAATAGCCTGCGCTTCAAACATACCTATGACAATAGGAAGCCTCCTTCTCCCCTCCACCTCTCCCAAAATCAGGGTAAATGATCCTGATTGGGAATGATTGGAGGATAATCCTAATATTTCTAACTCAATCGTGCTGTCCACAAATTATTTCTTTATCGCTTTAACTGCCTCTGTCAATTTTGGTAAGACCTCAAAAGCATCCCCAACGATGGCATAATCAGCCGCTTTAACGAAAGGTGCGTCGGGGTCCCTGTTGATCACCACAATCACTTTTGACGAATTTACACCTGCAAGATGTTGAATCGCACCTGAAATTCCAACAGCAATATACAAAGAGGGGGACACTTTTATTCCTGTTTGCCCTACATGTTCATGATGGGGTCTCCACCCCATATCGGAGACGGGCTTTGAGCAAGCCAGGGCAGCACCCAATGCCCGGGCCAAATCCTCAAGTATAGGCCAGTTTTCTGGGCCCTGCAGGCCTCTCCCGCCTGACACCACAATGTCAGCCTCGGGCAGCAGTATATCTCCCTGGGCTTTTTCGGTAGCAACGATTTTTCCAGCAAAATCCGCCTCGGAAAAATCCACTTCCAGAGACTGAACAACCGCGGCCGTGCCCTCAGTTCGTATATCGACCACATTTTTTTTAATGGCCAGGATCCTGTTTTCCGTTAAAATCCTGGTTTTTGCATATGCCTTTCCCGTATAGATGCTCCTGTTGATCAGGGCATCATCTGGCAGTTCCACCACATTGGACACGAGGCCCGCGTTCAGTTTGACCGCAAGGCGCGCTGCTACCGCATCACCCAGGGAGGACTTGGACAGGACCAGAATATTTGCCCCCTCTTTTTCAAAAGCAACGGCCGCTGCACGGGAATGGGCAAGGATGTTGCCTTCCGAAAGCCGTTCATCAGACAGGTGAAGTACTTTTTCAGCGCCCGCAGGCCCCAGTTGTTCCAGTTCACCCGCCGCTATCTCTCCCAAAGCCAGGGCCACTACTGCTCCCCCCTCTTTTTCAGACAAAGCTTTGGCGAAGGATACTGCTTCCAATGACGACCTCTTTATCTTGCCTTCCGCTTGTTCAATATAAACCAATATAGACATTCTTCCGTTTTTTAAAAATCAAATTGTTAAAGAACCTTCGCCTCAG
>DATGOS010000089.1:0-3694 GCA_035305725.1 Cyclobacteriaceae bacterium | reverse complement strand
ACCGTGGACAGCCGGGATCCCTGCACCAAACCTTCATCCAGCAAAAAGTGGTAATAAGATGGAATGCAAAGAATGGTGTCGGTATTCGCTAACAGGCTTTTCAGTTGCCCCGGGTCTTTTATTTGGTCCTGCGGACACAGGATCAGGCAGTTGCCATTGCCAACACTGCCGAAGATAGCGGCCACAGAGGCGTCAAAAGCGACCGAGGGGATCAGGAGCACGGCACCCAACGGTGAATAGTAGTTGTTTCTTGCCAGACTTGAAGCAACCAATTGCGCGTGTTCTACCATCACTCCTTTTGGAGTTCCCGTAGATCCCGAGGTAAAGATCACATAGGCAAGGTTGGACGGTGTCAGGTTTGTCTGGACTTTTCCGACCGGAAGTTGCAAAAGGGAAGAATGTATTTCCTCCCAAACAAGCTGCTGAACATTGGCCCCGGGTTGATATCCTTCGTGGTTCAAACGGTCCGTGAGCAGCCACAATGCGCCGGTTTCCCGGACGATTGCGTCGATCCTGTCACGGGGATGTTCAGGGTCTATCGGAACATAAGCTCCCCCCGCCTTCAGGATGCCCAAAATTCCAATAACCAGTTCCAAAGAACGTTCCATCAAAATAGGAACCATTGTCTCTTCCCGTATGCCTTTGGACCGGAGGTACCGCGCCAGTTGATTGGACGCTTCATCCAATGCGCGATAAGTCAATTTTTTCGTTCCCGAAATCACAGCTACGGATTCCGGGGATTTTTCAACCTGGGTATCGAAAAGTTTAAGGATGGTAATATTCTTAGGGTATACGCTGGCTGTACCGTTAAATACCTGTAAGATCTGTTTAATCTCTAGCGGGGATATCCTGTTAGGAGACTGGTTAGACAATATATTTGGGTGTGGATCAATGGTGTTCATATTCCGGTACAAAGTGACAAAAATATATACCTATATAGGGAAAAAGTCAAATCAAGAACTGTGCGAAATCATCCAAACCATGTAAAGGCGGACTGTCGGCCTATTTCTCAATGGTATTAATTTAATTTTCTCTAAGATTAAACTGTAAAATTTTAAAGTTCTAGTTCTTTTCGACATTCAATACATTATTTTATTAATACGTGAAATTTGCATTTCATAATAAGAATAATGTTTTTTAATTGAACAAAGGTAGTTGGTTTGCCGGATATTGCGGGTGATTTATCAGATATTTTTTGCACCTGCTGGCAAGAAGCCACCAATAAGTATTAAAATTCAATATAACCCGCAAAAGTTGCCCGGTCCTCAGGCCGTTTTATGTCAACCGGAGCAGGGGAATTAACGCGAACCATATAACATAACATAGGGATATGATCATCAATTTATCAATTCTTGCTGGAGGTGACGGTTCTCGATAGTATTTCGTCAGCAATAATATTTGGATGAATGCATGGGGAATGACACCATAGATGGCGTGGCCGTAGACGCCGGGAAGTACCTGGAAGAAGCGCCAGCCTGCTCCCGCGATGGCCGCAAGCGCGGTAAAGACGATAGCCAGAATAACCGCGTTTTTTTTGCCCAGTAAGACAGGTATGGTATGTTTTCCTGCGGCCTTATCCGCGGCATGGTCAGGAATGCCCGCGAGGATAATAGATGGTATAATGGCCAGGAAAAGAGGAACGCTCAATAGCCAGGGAAAAGCGTCAAATACATTTCCTCCCTGGAAAACATAGCCGCACAGGATTACGGCAAGACTGTGGGTGATTCCCACGTCCAACTCTCCCAACCCACGGTACGAAAATTTTAGGGGCGGCACGGTGTATCCCAGCGCCGTCACGTACAAAAAGAAAAACAGGCCCAATAAGGTGATGGACGGCGCTGGTGAAAGTCCCAGCAAAACAGCTCCGGTGATCAGAGAGATTCCCAGGATGGCGATAATCGCATGCCGAACCCTACCCGGGCTTAAATCATTGTCCACAAGCACCCGGGAGCCTCCGGTAAACGGACTGTAAAATTTATTCAGCCTGTCGGTTTCCAGGTCAAAGTAATCATTGGACAACACGGTGGCCAGCTCCAGCAGAAACAGCCATAAATAGCCAATCCAAAAAACAAGCGTATCAAAGCCATACCCCAGGCGGCTTGCTCCGTAGGCGCCAGCGGCATAGGCTATCCAAGTCATGGGATAAAACTGCAGACGCATGGCTTTAAGGCCGGTTTGAAGTCGGCTTTTGACATTTTCCCAGGGGGTGAGTACCCCGTTTTCTAAACTCAGTCCCGCCTGCCGGGATTTTTCCAGCCAATTTTGCCGTTGTTCCGCGCTGGAATATTTCACCGGGCTAAACGACAGGGTGCGCACTGGTTTTACGCCACAAAATTGCAAGGTAGCCTCACCAAGGGCATTGTGGCCGGGGTTTTTGTAAATCCAACGATACACCCACAGCGGGGTGTCCATGGTGGTGATGAGCTGGGCGGATTTTCCCTTCAGAAGTTTTTCCCAGGATTGGTTTTCCTCAATCTCTTCAAATGCAAATCCGGGAGTGAAAACCCTGTCCAGGAAGCCCTTCAAAAGTGCTGGCATGGTTCCCCACCAAGTAGGATACACAAAGACCAGGTGGTCCGCCCATTGGATCAGCTGTTGGGCCTCGCGTACATCCTGCTCCATCCATTGCTGTCGGGGAGACACCGTGCTGACATTGAGATCAAAAGCCATTTTCCTTAGGACCAATTCCCGCACCTCCATGCGTGCACTTATCGCGCCGGCCTTATAGGCTGCGGCCAATGCTTCCGAAAAACTTGCTTGCCTGGGGTGTCCTAAAATAATCAATACTTTCATTGATGAGGAATATGTGTTGCGACTATTTTTTTATTCGTTAGGAAAAAAACAACTACAATAGTTTGATAATAGGAGCCGAATTCCCTTTTTTTGTAAAAAAACATGAATTTTGATGATTAAGTCCTCAACTTTTAAAGTTGAACATTTTGCCAGAGGCAGACTTGGCGGATCATCTTGCAAATATTATTCCATGCAAGTTTTTTCCGCAGCGCTTCCTGGCTATGTTTGCAGGATATTTTTTAAGGAATAGTGCGATTTGTCGCCTTTCTCAAAAAACGGTACTTTAGCTAAATCTCCAAGGAAAACCGGAAATGCAGGATACAAACGAATTGGTTTTAAAAAAAATGTTAAACAACTCAATGGACATTATTTGTGCCGTTGACTTGAATGGAATTTTGACTGAGATCAATGAATCCTCAAAACAATGCCTTGGATATCTTCCCGAGGAACTCCTAGGGACTGAAATTTTGTGTTTGCTGGTACCGGAGGACCAGGTGTATTTTAAGAACATGATGCATGACCTGGTGTTGGGTGACAACAACAGGAAGTTCAAAAGCCGGTTTATCCACAAAGAAGGAAAAGTGGTTTTTTTTAAAGGCGCTGTACGGTGGGACGCGGCGGACAAGCTTTTTTTTGTTACCCTGAGGGAATTTGACGACGAGGGCTTGGGTGTCAGGGGTCCTGAAGAAAGTTATCATTACTTGTTTTTTGAAAATCCCTATCCCATGCTGATTTGGGATTTTGAGAACCTTCGTATTTTGGAATGCAACAGGAAGGTGCTGGAAAAATACGGTTACACAAGGGACGAATTTCTCAGGTTGACCATGAAGGACATACGTCCTCCGGAGGATGTCCCATTGTTTGAAGAATTCTCCAGAAGCGAAGAATCCTATACCCAGTT
>DATGOS010000088.1:0-4887 GCA_035305725.1 Cyclobacteriaceae bacterium | reverse complement strand
TTTTGTTTGATGATATCCGCCTGTATGGTTACGCCGAGATGATTGGCCTGGCCGGTAAGGTCCGCGGCCGTCTCGTAATTTTTGCCGTCGTTTTTAAATTCATTATTACGGGTATAGCACCATAAAATTGTCGCCATACCCAATTCATGGGCTCTTTCGAAGGCCCTGGAAACCTCCACAAGCTGACGGCTTGACTCTTCCGATCCAAAATAGATGGTTGCGCCTACGGCAACGGCCCCCAAATTCCAGGCTTCCTCGGGTGATCCGAACATGACCTGGTTGTATTTATTCGGGTAGGTAAGCAGCTCGTTGTGGTTCAGTTTTGCGATAAAGGGAATTTTATGGGCGTATTTTCTGGAAAGAACTGCAAGGGCACCCATTGTCGTGGCCACGCCGTTACATCCTCCTTCCATGGCTAGCCTGATGATGTTTTCGGGATCAAAATAAATAGGATTGGGCGCAAAAGCACTGCCCGCGGAATGCTCGATCCCCTGGTCCACGGGGAGTATGGACAAATATCCCGTACCCGCCAGCCTTCCATGGTTAAACAAAGCAGCCATGTTCCTTAGCACCTGCGGACTTCTGTTGCTGTCAAGAAAAACCCGGTCTAAAAAATCCGGAGACGGGTGATGCAGCAGGCTTTTGTCAATTGTTTTGCTCTGGTGTTCCAACAAGGAACCGGCGTTGTCGCCCAACATTTTTTTCAATTCTCCCGAGGCTGTTATCATACTGATTAAATGTTTTGCGTAAGACAATTCATTTTAATCAAATTGTATGCCTGTGTTCCAGTGAGGCGCGCCCGGTCAGGCGTTAAAAATGAGTTTAAAAGTGGTGCCTTTACCGGGTTCGGAGTACACCTGAATATTGCCTTTGTGCCTCCTCATGATCTGTTTGGACAAACTTAGCCCGATGCCGGATCCTTTTTTCTTGGTTGTAAAAAACGGAATGAAAATTTTTGCCAGCGCCTCTTCCTCTATGCCCTTGCCTGAGTCTTTCACCTCCAGGATTATTTTCCCGTTGTCGTCAATATAGGCCTTCATCCGGATCTGCTTGAATTGGGAAAACTCCAGGGCATGAACGGCGTTTTGCATGAGGTTGATCAAAACCTGTTCGATCAAGGTGCGGTCGGCAAACAGCAACAAATCGTGGGGGCTTATTTCTTTTTTAATACTGATTTCATCCGACTTCAACTGGTTCTGAAACAGCATTTCGACCTGATTGAACAGGTCTTCTATTTCAATGGCCGAAAACTTCGGGTTGGGAATATGAGCCAGCGTCCTGAAGTCGCTTACAAAGTTGATCAAGCCCGCGCTTCTTTTTTCTATGGTGTTGATGCCCATGAGGTAATCTTCCAAGTCTCCCGCCTGAAGGCTATTCTTCTTGTCGATCAGTCCCTGTAAATCTTCACGGATGGTGGTGGCCAAAGACGAAATCGGTGCGATGGAATTCATGATCTCATGGGTCAGCACCCTGACAAGGTTTTGCCATGCTTCCATTTCCTTCTCCTCCAGTTCACTTTGAATGTTCTGCAAAGAAACGAGCTTGAATTTAACGTCGCGCAATACCAGCTCAATGACATATACCGAAAGCTGCATGATGCCGTCGGGATGGGCGATTTTTATCAGTTCGCTGCCGCCGGTCCTCAGGTTGTTGATCGCCAGGAACAACTCTTTGTTTAAATACTCTATTTCAGCAATGTTGGTGAGATGCTGAATATCCAACATCCTTTTGGCGGCCGTATTCAGAATCTGGATCTGCCCGTCTTCTTCAAAGGTTATTAAGCCTATACTGAGGTGCTGAAATACGGAACGGAAATAATGGTAATTGGCTTCCTTGACCGCCTGGTCCTCCTTAAGCTTGGCCAGGATAGCATTAAACTCGATATGCAAATCATCAGTTTCGGTTCCGTCGAACTTGACGGGATAAACCGTTCCAAAATTGTTTTGCTTTATATTGTTTAGAAACTGGCGGACTTTTTTGAAGCTGCTTTCCGAATACTTCAACAGGAAAACAATCTGGGAAACCATCAGGATAATAAACAGGGAAGTAAGGAAAACGCCTGAATCGTTTACAATAGCGTAAGCAAGGAAAAACAAGGTTGCGGCAAGTAACAGTACCCGTCCCAGTAACCCGATCTTATAATCCATACTTTTCCAACCTTCTATACAGAGATGCTCTGGTGAGCCCAAGCTCTTTGGCTGCCTTTGAAATGTTCCCGCCGTTTTTGTCGATAGCCTTCTGGATTACGTTTTTTTCCACTTCATCCAGGTTATAAGTGGAATTGACATTGATCTTTTCGCTGGTGGGTTTGGCGGAAAGGAAAAAAAAGTCCCGGCTGTCCAGTTCGTTTCCTTCGGCCATGATGATCGCCCTTTCTATGGCGTGCTGGAGTTCCCGGATATTTCCAGGCCAACTGTACCTTTGCAATAGCTGCATGGCGGAGATTTTGATGCCCTTAAAATCCTTCCTGTACTTTTGGGAATAAATCTGTAGAAAGTGCTCCGCCAGTAATGGAATATCGTCCTGTCGTTCCCTCAGCGGCGGAAGGAAGATTTCCACCGTATTGATCCGGTACAAAAGGTCCTGCCGGAAAGTGTTTTCTATGACCATATCATGGACATTCATGTTGGTGGCACAGATCAACCGGATATCTATGGGGATGGCTTTATGGGTTCCTATACGCGTGACTTCCCTTTTTTGAAGCACAGTGAGCAGCTTCGACTGCAAAGGCAAGCTAAGATTGCCGATTTCATCCAAAAACAAGGTACCCTTATCCGCCACTTCAAACCTTCCTGCCCTGTCCTCCTTAGCATCTGTATAGGACCCTTTTTTGTGTCCAAAAAGCTCACTTTCAAAAAGGCTCTCCGTAATTGCACCCATGTCCACGCCCACAAAAATCTCCTCCGCCCTGTGTGATCGGTCATGAATCGCTCTCGCAATCAGCTCTTTTCCGGTCCCGTTTTCCCCCAATATCAATACATTGGCATCGGTCTTAGCCACCTTGTCGATAATGGAAAAGACGTTTTTCATGGAGGAGCTGCTTCCGATAATCTCCGAAAATGGTTTTTTCAAATCCGCCTGCAACTGTTTTTGCCTACCGGAGAGCTTTTCCACCTGGTCGTAGCTTTCCTTCAGCCGGACCGCCGCCGAGAGCGTGGCCAGGAGCTTTTCATTTTGCCAGGGTTTGAGAATGAAATCCGTCGCCCCCTCCTTCAACGCCTTAACCGCCATTTCCACACCCCCAAAAGCAGTGATTAAAATAACGACGGCGTTGGGATCTATTTCTTTGATCTGCCTGAGCCAGTGAAACCCCTCCTTACCCGAAGTGGTATCTTCGGTAAAATTCATGTCCAACAAAATCACATCGTAACTGTGGTTGTTGACCAGGAAGGGGATCCTGCGGGGATCCTTTTCTATAGTTACCTCAGTGGCATGTTTCTTCAGCAGCATCTTTGCCGCAAAAAGCAAGTCCTCATTGTCATCAACAATCAGAATTCGTCCAAGCTTGTGTTCTTCCATTTCTATTACCTATTCCTAAACAGTGCCAAACTATTTTCCTACAAGATAGTTAAAAATGAGCTTCTTCGAAGGGATTCCGTTCAGAATTGAACAAATTCCGGCCGGATGCGAACAGTTTCAAATCGTCCTGCATTATTTTTTTATCTCCTATAAAAAGTCTTTACCTTTAGGTCTTCTAACCAAAAAAAACATTCAATGGCTGTAGCTACTAAAGGAAAAACAGTAAGAGTACATTACACAGGAAAATTAAAAGACGGTACTGTATTCGACTCTTCCGAAAACAGGGAGCCCCTGGAGTTTGTAGTGGGTGAAGGAAATATCATTAAAGGATTTGATGAAGCTGTACAGGGGATGGAGACAGGAACCAACAAGAATGTTGTTATTCCTTCCGAAGATGCTTATGGGGCGAAAAGAGAAGATATGGTGGTGGATATTCCCATTGACCAGGTGCCTGCCGACATTAATCCAAAAGTAGGGATGGATCTTTCTATTCAAAATCAAGAAGGCCAGCCCATGCAGGTCAAAGTGGTCGGTGTGGATGCTGAAAAGATCACGCTGGACGCCAATCATGTTCTGGCAGGGGAGGATTTGGTATTTGATATCCAACTGCTGGAAGTGATTTAGATAAAAAATTCGTTTTGTTTAACCTCTCTGCTTGCAAGAGACAAGGCCCGGCACAGTCCGGGCTTTGCATTTTAATCCATCATGCCGGGCCGGGCGTAGGCGCTGACAGCGCTCCCGGAATAAAAAACCACCTTGTTTGCCGACACCAACACCTTATCAAAAGATTCCCCGGGCGATTTGAATTTCTCTTCCCTGCCGGAAAAGACATTTATCCTATAAATAAAGTCTTCGTTCATGTAATACAGATGACCGTCGTAAATGCTGAGCTTTTGCCTTAATTGTAGGTCAATTTTTTTCAAATAGTTTCCCTGATTGTCAAATATGTACACGCCCTGGTTTTTAACGTTCAGATAAACCAGGTTTCCCCTTTCTTTGATTTCCAAGACGTCCAACCTTTCCTGTGCTGAAAGGAGGGAAAGGGGTTGATCCTGAAGGACCAGGTTTCTCCGGTAATCAAACTGTACCAGGGACAGGTCAGTTTCATCAAAAAACCAAAAAATATTGTTGTTGCCCATGGTGGCCGCCCTGACTATTCCTATTTCTTCATGCTTGATGTCATGTTCGGAAATAACGTTAAGGTGAATATCAAGCAGGGTGCAGCGCTGATTTTGGGCCGAAAACAAAAATAAGTTGAGGGTCCAAAATGCCTCCAGTTGCTGCGGTTTGGTCTGGAGCCTTGGTGAATACTGGTTCACAAGGATACCCTGCTCATCGATTTTAAATATGTTTCCGGATTTGTCGGCA
>DATGOS010000087.1:0-7431 GCA_035305725.1 Cyclobacteriaceae bacterium | reverse complement strand
ATACTCTATTTCTTCTCCCCCTCTTCCAAACACAAAGGGGTCACCGCCTTTTAGGCGAACTACATGCCCGTGTGACAGGGCATAATGGACGATAAGCCTGTTGGTTTCATCCTGGGGGTGGTCTGTGTGGCCGTTTCGCTTTCCCACATATATTTTAAGGCAGTGGCTGGTGGTATGCTGAAGCAGCGACTTGTCCACCAATGCATCGTAAAGAACCACATCTGCTTTACCCAAAGCTAATATTCCCTTGAGGGTGATCAATTCCGGATCACCCGGACCCGCACCGACTAAAGTCAGCTTTGGGGTAATTTTTTGACTCATACTGTTACTTCCTTGGCTCTATATTCACTCACAATTTGATAAACTTCCTCTGCCCTGGCATAATAGGCCCTGGCAAATTCTTCGGTAGGTTCGTTTTGGTTGATTTGGTAAACCAGTTCGGAAAAGGATTCTTTCAGGTCGATCTTTCCTGTCGCGATAAATGCCGCCTCAAATTGCTCAATGATATTGGCATACGAACTGGCACTCAACCCTTCGGAAAGAAGGATCGCTTTGGCAGCGCTGATCATTCCGGCATAGGAATGATAAATGCTGTCCGACCACCTGCCCTGCAGAAGTGTCTCTTCCGCATTGGCGACTTTTTCGCGGGCTTCCAGGAGCAGGGTCGAAATCAGGTCGATCACTACGCCTGCGCATTCCCCGACGCCGATTTCCGTTACATAAGGCTGATCATTGCCCCAATCGATGAAGTCTGACTGCACGATGTCTTCAGTGCTGGTCAGCGATTTCAGGTTGTCATAAAAGTAGGTTTGGCCCATTCTGTCATAATAATCCAAAAAAGCCTCCCCAGGATTGGCATGCAAACCGTAATCATCCAAGATTATCCGCAATGCCTGGGGGCCTCTTTTACTCGGAATTTTGATCACCTTGTCCGCAAACCTGCCTTCGCCATTGCCCAGCGTGCCGCCTCCCAGCAATACCTGAAGGGCGGGTACTACCGCTTTGCCTACCTTCATGGACATGCCCTGGAAACCTATGGACGCCATGTTGTGCTGCCCGCAGGCATTCATACAGCCTGAGATTTTAATGTTTAGGTCTTTATTGTTTAGGTACTGTGGATATTCACTGTATATGAGTTCCTCCAGCACATGCGCCGCGCCGGTACTGCTGGCAATGCCCAGGTTACAGGTGTCGGTGCCGGGGCAGGCAGTGACATCACCGAGGGTATTGTACCCATAGGCCGCCATGCCCAGTTTTTGCAGTTCCTGGTAAAAGAAAGGGATCAACGCTTCCTTTACATCACGGATCAATATGTTTTGCCTCAGGGTAAACCTCACCTCGTTGTTCGCGTAAATCCGGACCAGGTCCGCCAGTTGCCTTGCCTTGTCGGTGTAAAAATCACCCAAATGTACCTTAATGCCGATGGACACGTATCCCTGCTGCTTCTGTGGAAGAACGTTGGTCAGCTTCCAGCGTTCGTAATCCAGCGTACTGGGTTCTGCCACTTCGGGAATTTCTGGTTGAGGCATTTGTCTTTGTGCCTCGTAGCTTTCATGTTCAATGGGGTAGGATTTAAAGGGAAGGGCATTTTGCTCCTTCCTCACCAAATCCAAAAATGCGTCCACGCCGATGCCTTTGATCAAAAATTTCATCCGGGCCTTCATTCTTTTGGCCCTTTCGCCATACCGGTCAAAAACCCGGATCACGCCCTCAATAAATGGAATCAGCTTGTCGGTTTCCAGAAAATCAGTGATCCCATCCGCCAGCCGGGGTTGGGAACCGAGTCCGCCGCCAAGATGTACTTTGAAGCCCCGGACCGATTGGCCGTTAACTCCCCTGAGCTTGGGTATAAAGCCCAGGTCATGAATGTAGGTCAATGCGGTGTCGTCTTCGGAGGAGGAAAAACCGATTTTAAATTTTCTTCCCATTTCCTGGCATATGGGGTTGCGGAGAAGATACCTGAAGACAGCTTCCGCGTAGGGAGTGACATCGAATGGTTCTTTGGGATCCACACCGGCGGTTTCAGATGCGGTGACGTTTCGGACCGTGTTTCCGCAGGCTTCCCTGATGGTGACGTCGTCCTTGTCCAGTTCCGCCCAAAGTTCCGGGGTCCGGTCCAGGCTCACGTAGTGAATCTGGATGTCCTGCCTGGTGGTGATGTGCAACCTTCCTGTGGAGTATTGGTCCGAAACATCGGCTATCCGGTGGAGCTTTTCGGAAGTTGCCCTGCCATAAGGCAATTTGATCCGTACCATTTGTACCCCCGGCTGACGCTGGCCGTAAATACCCCGGGCAAGCCGCAGGCTCCGGAATTTTTCCTCATCGATTTTCCCGTTCCGGAAAAGCGCAATCTTCCTTTCCAGTTCGAGGATATCCTTTTCCACCACCGGATTTTCAATTTCTGTTCTAAAGCTTAGCATAATGTTTTCAGGTTGTTGCCCGTAAAATGTTGTTGTCGCACCCGGTGGAGGAGAAAGGAGATGATCAGTTTTTGCTGACCGCGTTTTCATTCACCAGGGAATTGCTGTGTAAGCCACACTCTTTTTGAGAACTTTCCCACCACCACCTGCCGGCACGAGGGTCTTCTCCGGGTTCAATGGCCCTTGTACAGGGGGCACATCCTATGCTTACAAATCCTTTGTCGTGCAGTGGGTTGTATGGGATTTTGAATTGGTCAATATAATCTAGGACCTCATCCAGGGTCCAGTTCAACAACGGATTGAATTTGAGAATTTGATTTCCCTCATCCCATTCCAGCTTTCTCATGCCGCTCCGGTTGGCACTTTGCTCCGCCCTCAGGCCGGTGATCCAAATGCTGTTTCCTTTTAAAGCGCGCTTCAGGGGTTCCACTTTCCTGACATAACAACAACTCTTCCTGTTTTCGGGGGATTCGTAGAAACCGTTAATGCCCTTGGTTCTCACAAAATCCTGCACCGCATGGGTGTCCGGATAATAGGTTTTAATATCCAACCGGTACTTGACGATCGTTTTGGCCAGGAGGTCATACGTTTCGTAAAAAAGCCGGCCGGTGTCCAGGGTAAAAACCTGTACATCCAGGTGGTGCTTGGAGATGATTTCCGTGATCACCTGGTCTTCCTGGCCCAATGAGGTGGAAAATACCACTTTACCCGGAAACAGGTCACACAGTAATGCAATTGCTTCCGATGGGGTAAGTTCCTCGACCTGCCGGGCCAGATTTTCTAAGTTGTTGGGTTGCATCATGATCATTTCTTTCAAGGCACAATACAAAAGTACATAAAACCCATCAATATTATAGGGTAAATGGAAAAAATTTTACTCTACTTTCAAAATATCGTCCAGGCTTTTCATCTTCAATATCTTGAGCGTTTCATCGCGGACCTGCGCCATCACCGAATTGAGGCCGCAGGTGGCTTGGTCCTGGCATTCTTCGCAGGGTTCATAATAGTTGAGGCTGACGCAGGGAAGCAGTGCGATGGGGCCGTCAAGAAGCCGGATCACTGTAGAAAGGGGAACGTCTTTGGGATCCTTTATCATATAATAGCCTCCCCCTTTTCCTTTTTTACTCCCCAGAAACCCGGCTTTTTTCAATTCCAGGAGGATGTTCTCCAGAAATTTATGGGATATGCCGTACTCGCGGGATATTTCATTGATAAGGATCGGGCCTTTGTCCCTGTTTTTGCTCAAATAAGTCAACGCGTGTAGTGCGTACTTGGTCTTTTTTGATAACATACACAAAAATAACATTTTTATATAAGGTACGGGTTTTTCTTTAAATTAAAGAGCCTTGCCGGAGTTAATGTGGTCGCTAAAAAAATTCTAATGAACGGGAAGATAAGCAAAGATAGATTTGATTATTTTTAATTAATCTCGGCTAATATTAAAAATAATGTAAAAATATAATTTATACATTAAAATATTTGTAAGGTTTTGCGGCTTTTGTTACCTTTGAAGCATCAAAGAAGGACAAAAGGTTCTTTTATACTGTAGGGTGTTGAAACAGGCAGACATGCCCTCCTGTCCCGGGGGTGGAGATCAAAGGACAAAGCAGGCGCCATGCGTCCTTGCCTAACTGCTCCGTGGAGGTTCGAATCCTTCTCCTACAGCTCATCATTCCTACCTGCAATGTCTCCGCAAATTGAGTTCGGCCATTCGACCGTTTGACAGTTGAACAATTCGACTGGTTCTCCCGCATATCAGTAGGAAATTAAGCATTGCTGGAAAATAGTGTTCATTTATAATTTTTCCGATAGCGGAAAGGACGAAATTCAAAATAAAAAAAATAAAAATTTGTAAATGAACAATGCCTGTCTTACATTTGCCCCATTAAATAATGTAGCGGAGGAAACCGTAACAAACGGGATGCCGGGGCAGTAGAGGACATACAACGGTATTTTTTACTGCACGTGGAGGTTCGAATCCTCTTCCTATATCTGGTTATTTTGGGTTTATTGTTAATTGATTAAAGCTATGGGACACTGTCCCATAGCTTTATTTTTTTATGATCTTGAAAACCGACCTTTCCCCCTGTTTTTTATGGACAATCATGATGTAATTGCCACGCCTTAAGGCCGCAAGATCCAGCTCATAGGTGTTGTCATTAACCCTGCCAACCTCCAGTTCCCCGATCATTGAATACTGGTTGCCGATCAGGTCTACCCGCTCCACTGCTGTTCCGGAAATGAACCGGATTTTGTCAACTGTCGGATTGGGATACGGCAAAAAACTCTGCGTCAAATCGTTGTTTCGCACACGCATGATGTCCGAATAGGCAAATTTACCATCCAAATCCAGTTGCTTGATGCGGTAGTAGGCCAGTTGATTGCTGAAATTATTGTCCTCGGTATAATAGCTTACTTTTCTGGTGGAATTGCCCTGGGCTGCTATTTGTGGTCCGAACAGCTCCCAGGAAACACCATCGTAGGAGCGTTCAAGCTCAAAGTGGCTGGTGTTATTTTCCTGTATAGTCTCCCAGCTCAGGCAATTGAACTGCTTACACGGCCAGGCTTTGACTGCTCCCCATAGGAGCGGGAGGACCAATGGTTCGAACTCATATCGGAAATCTATCTGATTGCCCTGGGTGTCCTCGTAATACTCCAGCACCAGGTCCAGTTGGCCCGTCTCGCTTACCTCTAGAGGGGCGGAAAAATATCCTTCCATTGAACCGTTCTTCCAGTCATTAACCGCCCAGGTAAGGCCTCCGTCAAGGCTCAGGCGCACGCCGTCGTCAGCCCGGACCAAAAAGTTGTAGCTTCCCGGACTTACATCCAGTTTCATCTTATACCTTACCGAGAACCTTTCCGTCAAAAAAGCACAGCCCTCATCCGGCGTAAAATAATTCGGCGTGGAGGGAAGCCCGTTGTAATCAAAGTTCTGGTAAAAGATACTGTCTTCATATATCCGGCCAAGGTAGGCATTGTCGGTGAAGTTACCTTTTCCTTTGTAAATATGGCCTATCCAGGCATTGTGTCCATATTCCCCCTGGTTCAAGCCTTCTATGATCGACATGTTTACCCGCAGCACGTTCGAGGGGTATTCAATGGTTTGGCCGTTAACGAAGTTGGTGGCCAGTCGGCGAAAATACCGGGTTCCGGTCCAGCTTTCAGGATCCTGAGGATCGTATTGGGCGACCTTATAGGTAAGTCCGGTGGCTCCTTCTATGTTTGTCCAGTTCGAGGAAATGGTATCGTTAACCGAAGAATACTGCCATTGGTAGGCAATGGTCCCCTCCAAAAAAGCGGCGGGACCTCTGGAACCAAAAGCTACAGGGTCCGGAGTCAAACCGCACAGGTCCTGCGATCCTTCTATTTCGCCGGGGCCAAGATAGCGCTCAAAGTGGAAGGAAACCCGGTTGGCGCCTTTTTTCTCGTAGTAGAACAAATCCAGGTTGACGCGCTCCCCACCTTCGTAGGGAATATAATAGTTGAATACGTTTTCATCATAAACAAAGGTCTTGGGCCCGTCCCAGTTGTCATGCGGGGAAGGTATTCCCTGTACATTCAGTTTACTCCCATCGTCACTGCCTACCGTAAACCGGTAGATGCCCGGCTGATTGTGCGGTATTTGTACCCTTGAAGAAAACAGCACTCCAAAATGCTGTAACTGTACATCATATCCGGCACTGTCTGGGTCAAAACCAAGCATGCCGTTGGTTTCAAAAAACGAGCTGTCTTGTGCTTCCCCGATATAGTCTCCAAACCGTATGTCGAAATTGAGGGAGTTGGTGGGTAAAAACTCCTCTCCGTATTTCACGTACCCTTTAAACTTGCGGTTGGCGCCGCTGCCGTCGCTGAAAATCCGGGACCAGTCCTTGTTGGGGTTATAGTCGGGACTCAACTGAAACACCTGACCAATCCAATAACCGGTATACCGGGGCCGGTTACTGCCGGGATCCGGATACGCCATATCCAATTGGGCGGACGCTGCTAAGGGCAGCAACATGATCAATACGATAATTGCGGATTTGAACATGGTTCGGGAAGTACACTCAGGATTCATTTTAACAAGACGAAAAATGATGTCTGAAATTCAAAATAGTTTATATGATCTACAAAAATATAGATTTGAAATTCAATAAACAAAAAAATTGGATAATTTTTAGATCAAGCGGCGGGATGCCAGCCGTTTTTTCCAATAACGGGTTTTGTAAAATGTAAAGGCCGCCAGCCCGGAAATCAGGTTGGACATCGGAAATGCCCACCAGATCCCTTCGTACCCCAAAGAGGTGTGATAGGCTAAAAAATAGGCAAGTGGAAAACGGACCACCCATAGGCCCAGAATCGAAATCATCATGGAGGCTTTGGTGAATCCCGTGCCGTTAAAAAAGCCGTTCAGTATCTGTTGGACGCCCATAAAACCAAAGCTGCTGGCCAGAATTTTAATAAAAAGTGCCCCATCCTGGATCACCTGAGGCTCATCAGGGACAAAGAAGGCAGTGAGGTCTTCGGCAAAGAGGAAGAAAAGCAGACCCAAAAAACTGAGTCCAATAAAAGCGGTTTTATAGGCCAGATCGCCGATGTTTTCGGCCCGGACAAGTTTTGCCGCCCCCACATTCTGGCCAACCAGCGTGGTGGTGGCAATGGCAAGGCCCAAAGACGGGACGATTACCAGGCTCAGTATCCTGGAACCGATGCCATACGCCGCCACCACCTCGCTGCCGAAGCTGGTCACAAGCACTACCATCATGGTCATTCCGGCAGCACGGGTAGATTGTTCCAGGCTGGCCGGCAGGCCAAGTTGAAAAAGCTTTCTGGTCCAGTTCCAGTTAACATTCATGTCTGACCAGTTGATCTTGATCCCGTGTCCTCCCCTTGCTAAAATAAAAATACCGACTCCTGCTGAAATCCCCTGGGTCAGCACGCTGACCATCGCGGCGCCGGCCACGCCGAAAGCAGGTATCGGCCCAAATCCAAAAATAAAAATTGGGTCCAGGACCAAGTTAAGAAAGACCGT
>DATGOS010000086.1:0-4320 GCA_035305725.1 Cyclobacteriaceae bacterium | reverse complement strand
GACAGTTCGACAATGATCAGTTGCTTTGTGTCCTTGTGGCTTGGTGGCTATCTTTTGCCACGAAGGTATTAAGACACAAGAATAGTTTTAATGGGAAAGCAAAGAAAATACTTTTTTCTACCGCAAAGGTCGCGAGAGGTTTACGCGGGGACCCGCTACGGTGTTTTCCGCTTATTTTTCGTAATTGGCAAAATTACTTTGCGTTTCTTTCAGCCCCTTTTCTTCCTCCTAAGGCGCTAGGCGAGTTTGCGGCTTTGCCGGATCCGCTATTTTGTGCCCGAACAGTTGGACGGTTCGACAGTTCGACAATGATCCGTTGCTTTGTGTCCTTGTGGCTTGGTGGCTATTTTTTGCAATGAAACCACTTAAATAGAAAAAGCCTTCCGGATCAACCGAAAGGCTTTTGTGGAGAATAACGGATTCGAACCGATGACCTCTACACTGCCAGTGTAGCGCTCTAGCCAACTGAGCTAATTCCCCCTATTTTATTTTTTTAAATGGAACTCCGGTGACCTTCCCGAATGCCTTCGGGACGCTCTAGCCACTGGGCTAATTCCCCGTTAGGACTGCAAATGTAAAAAAACCGGAGCGAAACAACAAAGTTTTTTGGCTATTCCGCCGAATAAATAATCCGGGTGAGAATGCTCCTTCCCAAAGTTACCTCATCGGTATATTCCAGTTCGCCGCCTATAGGAATGCCCCGGGCAATAGTACTGACTTTTACCCCTTTCTCCTGTAGGCGCCTCGTAATATAGAAGGAAGTGGTATCCCCCTCCATCGTGGCACTGAGCGCCAGGATCACTTCCTCCACCCGTTCGGTGGAAAGGCTGCTTTCGACCCGATTCATCAGGGAGTCAATGGTTAGATCCTCTGGACCTATTCCCTGAACGGGAGAAATAATTCCCCCCAGCACATGGTACAGTCCTTTGTATTGTGAGGTATTTTCAATGGCCAAAACATCCTTGATGTCCTCCACCACGCAGATGATGCTCTTGTCCCTGTGGGCGCCCAGACACACTGCACACACTTCTCCGTCAGCAATATTGTGACAGTGTTTGCAATATTTTACCTCTTTGCGCATTTTTATAATGGCTTCCGCAAGTTCACTGGTCACGCTGACGTTTTGCTTTAACAAATGCAGGCTGAGGCGAAGGGCGGTTTTCTTGCCTATACCAGGCAAACGGCTGATTTCATTGACCGCGTCCTCTACAAGTTTTGAAGGAAAATTCACCGGGGAATTACCATTTAAAGTATGGCTGCCTGAATGCCTGCGTCAAGGATCGACTGGCACATGGGTTTAAGTGTCTCTCTGCTGCCTTTCTTTACCGCGCATTTGCCTTTATAATGAATAATAAGGGTGCATTGCTCGGCTTGTTCCTGTGTGTGGCCACAGACTTTGACCAGGATCCTGGCGACATGTTCGAAGGTGTTTACCTCATCATTAAAAACAACCAGTTCATATTCTTCAGTATCTACCAGATCCTCAAGCACAATTTCCAGTTCCTCTTCCCTTCGCTGTTTTAATGGTTCCATTTTGCAAAGTTAATAAATTTAAACAACTTTATCGACCCTAATCCCAACCATTACATGGACTCAAATTTAGTACTAGTTGTCATTCTTTCATATTTTCTTTTATTGTTTCTCGTCGCCTGGTTTTCTTCGAGAAACCTCTCCACGGAGAGTTTTTTTACCGGTGACCGGCAATCCCCCTGGTTTCTGGTGGCCTTTGGAATGATTGGCGCTTCACTGTCGGGCGTCACCTTCATTTCCGTTCCGGGGGAGGTAGGCAACAGCAATTTTTACTATTTCCAGGTGGTGTTGGGATACATCATAGGGTATGCCGTGATCGGTTTGGTGCTGCTGCCCTTGTATTACCGATTAAACCTTGTCTCCATCTACGCCTATCTCCAGGGAAGGTTTGGATTTTGGTCCTATAAAACCGGGGCTTTTTTCTTTATTCTGTCCCGGACCCTCGGTTCTTCCATCAGGGTGTTTCTTGTAGCGGGGGTGTTACAACTGATCCTGTTTGACCATTGGGGTATCCCATTTTGGGTCTCCGTGCTGATTACCATATCGTTAATCTGGTTCTACACCCGCAAAGGCGGAATAAAAACCGTGGTCTGGACCGACTCGTTACAAACTTTTTTTATGCTTGCGTCGGTAGTTTTGAGTATTTATCTGGTCTCAAAAGAATTGGGCGTTTCCGGATTGGGAGAACTGATCAGCTCCGTGGCGGCTGATGAAAGGTCCGCCATTTTTAACTGGGACTGGAAATCAGGCAATAACTTTTTTAAGCAATTTATGGCCGGAGCTTTTATTGCCGTTGTGATGACAGGACTGGACCAGGATATGATGCAAAAAAACCTCACCTGCCGGAATATTGGCGACGCACAAAAAAACATGTTTTGGTTTACCGTTAGCCTAATTTTTGTTAACCTTCTGTTTCTTTGTTTGGGCGTGTTGCTGTACCTTTATGCCGAAGCCAACGGGATTGCTCTACCGGAACGCAGCGATGACCTTTTCCCCTATTTGGCCACCACTCATTTCACCACCCTTGTTGGGATCGTTTTTGTTTTGGGCATTATCGCGGCCGCCTCTTCCAGCGCGGACTCCACCCTTACCGCCCTGACGACCTCCTTTTGTTATGACTTTTTAGAAATTGAGCGTAATTATCCCAGGGATCAACAGGTAAGTGTAAGAAAGACAGTTCACCTGGGATTTACCGTACTCATGTTTTTGTGTATCCTTATCTTCAGGTGGATCAACGACCAAAGTGTCATCAATGCGGTCTTCATCATCGCGGGATATACCTATGGCCCTTTGTTGGGGCTTTACGCCTTTGGTTTGTTTACCAAATATCAGGTCCGGGACAAATGGGTGCCCCTATTGGCGGTGTTGTCTCCACTGATCGCGTTTGTTTTTGATGTAAATTCAGAAGCTTGGTTTAATGGGTACAGGTTTGGATTTGAGGTGCTGATACTCAATGGGCTGTTAATGTTTACCGGGCTTTTATTGATCCGAAAAAACGGCAAGGATCTTCCAGTGCCGTCAAAAGAAACGGTAGGAGGGATACCTGCGGGAAAGGGCTGACCGCTGGCATTATCCGTTCCCTCCCTCAGGCAGCTCGATTCTACCTACGGCCTGGATGTTGGTGTCGGTTGTGAGTTCCAGGTACGAAAGTACATGCACGAAGGCGAATTCAAATTCAATAAACTCCTTCAGCCGCTTCCTTAGCTCAATAGAGGTGAGGATGATGGTATTACCGCCGTTACTTTGGTAATGTTCGAGTTCTTTTGCGATTGCCGCATGAATTTCATGTTTTTTTTCCAAGGAGAAGGGTTCGCGGAACAGCTTTTCCAGGGAGGGGTGGAGCAAAAATACCTCCATGTTGCCCTTACCCCTGGTGAATTTGTTGGTAATGTGAAGTTTTTGGCTGACCCGGACGGTTTCCACAAAGGACGCTGGCTCAAGCAGCTTCGGAGAGGTGGTTTCTTCCGCAGAAAACAGGGGCATATACTGGGAAGGAATCAGGATGATCTTTTCGCTGAATTCAGCATTTAAAACAGTTTTGGCGCCCAACAATGACTCAAGGATCCCTTTAAGGTCCCTGATCGAAATTTCCTCCCGCAAAAGTTCCCTCAATAACCTGATCAGAAAATCATCCCGGAATTTTAGTCGAGAGCTGTGGACCAAGTCTGGATACCTTTGGTAAAGATTTGATAATTCAAACTCGATGAGTTCCGAAGTCAGAAAGCAACCGGCATGCTCCAGGATGGTCGTCCTCAGGTACAGTTCTATTGAAGCCCCCGGATCGAAGGTCTCAAAGCCGGCAGCACGGAGTTGCTCATGTAGCTCTCCTGTGTCTTTGACAATGTGCCAGGAATAATTGCTCACCGGATATCCGGACGGCTTTCCTTCAATGTTTTTTTGCGACAGGTCTTCTTTCCGGGCGTTTACCAAAAACTCATCCTCGTCCAGGCGCTGAAAGACCGGAAGGCTGAAATCATTGATTTGCAACCGGTATTCATTGGCAGCCAGTCCCTCATCCTCCGGGAATGTTGGCAGGGGTATCCTAAGGCCGAGTTCATAATACAAGTTCTCCTGCAACCGGGCAAAAATATCTTTTAGAACCAATCTGTTGTCCTCTTTTTTATCGGAAGACTTCGGCGGGACATGAAAGATGAGCTGAATGTTTTTTACTTCCACAACAGCCTTTTCAAAAGCAAGAGGCGCATTCAGAGGATATTCAAATGGATTTAGATGATCGCCCCGGTTTATCCGAAACCCGTATTCCAACAGCAACCGCAGGTATTTGAAAAA
>DATGOS010000085.1:0-3370 GCA_035305725.1 Cyclobacteriaceae bacterium | reverse complement strand
CCTCAAAGTGAGGAGGACGCACTTCCCATGCTTGAGATCCTGTGGCTGCATCAGTAACATAAAGTGCAGAACCGGGACTTGCTTGTGACCGTGCTGAAGTCTCCCGTGGAAAACGTCAGAATGGCGGCCCAAAAAGTAGCCTGGTTCTGGAGTGAGCGAAATTCCCATTTAAGGGGAGGAACCGGCTCAGATATATCCGGGATGCAATTCCGAACCTTTTACGAAGATTTCTGGCAACCTGACAGTGCAGGTAACGTCACGGACCACGCAGCACACAAGCCAGCGGTAAAGCCAGAACCCGCGAAAAAGGAACCGGCTAAAAAGGAAGTATCCGCCAATAATATCGATCTGACGAAGGAGTCTGTTGCGGCGTTGACCATCAAAGCGGAACTGCTTGCATTTGATGTAAAGGAATTTACCGTAAAGGCAGACCAGAAGGTGGAACTCACCCTGGAAAACCTTGATCTTATGCAGCACAACCTGTTAATAGTAAATCCCGGGACTGCCGATGAAGTTGCCCAGGAGGCGATTTTGCTGGATGAGGAGGGACCTGAAAAGCAGTATATACCGGACAATGAAAACGTGCTTTTCGCGACCCGGCTGCTGGATGGTAAGGAGAAGGAAACCCTGGAGTTTTCCGCTCCGACCGAGCCGGGTGAATACCAGTTTGTCTGCACCTTTCCCGGTCACGCGCCCGTGATGCGGGGCATCATGCGGGTGGTGGCCTAAACTGACGGACCGGGGGACATTATACTTCAATTGAAAAAATCATAATGAATGACTTATTAAAAGCCGGTCACCTGGTCAGGCGGGAATTTATAAAAGCTCTGGTTCCTCTGGGTTTGGGTATCGGTCTGGCTTCCAGGGAGGCCGTCGCGGGCGGAAGAAAGAGGCAAATTCTTAGGATAGGAATGATCGGGCTTTCTGTCCACAGCGCCGATTTTACCGAAATTATCAATGTCCCCGGTGACAAGGATTTTGAGCAGTTTCAGGTTACGGCCATCTATCACCCGCCAGGCAATCCGGATGTTGAGTTTTCCCAAAAACAACTTGACAACTTTACGGAGAGAATTAAAAACAAGGGCGTGGAATTTTGCGACTCCATTGAAGCGGTGTTGGCTAAGTCGGATGCTGTCATGCTGCTGACCAATGACGGCAGGCCCCATTTGGAGCAGGTTTTACCCGTTTTTAAAACAGGGAAACCGGTATATATAGACAAGCCCCTGGCGGAAAGCCTGGATCAGGTCAAAGCGATTTTTGATGCTTCCGAGAGGCATTCCACTCCCGTTTTTTCCTGTTCGGCGCTCCGCTACGGCAAGAATGTCGATGCCATCCGGAGCGGCAGCGTTGTGGGGCAGATCACGGGTGCGGACACTTTTAGTCCCGCGCCCCTTCAGCCTTCCCACGTTGACTTGTTCTGGGATGGAATCCATGGAGTAGAACTCCTTTATGCCGTGATGGGTCCAGGCTGTCGCAGCGTATCGCGCATTCATGCAGAAGGTACGGATGTGGTGGTAGGAACATGGGAGGACAAACGCGTCGGCGTCTTCCGCGGCATACGGAAGGGAAGAAGCGGATTTGGAGGGACGGTCTTCGGCCTTGACGGTATTGCACCCATAGGCGGGTTTGGAGGGTATCGGCCGCTGGTACTCTCGATTGCGGAATTTTTCCAGACTGGCAGATCACCGGTAAGCAAAGAGGAAACCATAGAGATTTACGCATTTATGGAAGCGGCCGATGAGAGCAAAAGACGGGGAGGTGCACCGGTTACTTTATCCAGTGTCATGCCGTAGTCCCTTTACCGCAGGCATTTTTGGTCATGACGGCCAAACAACTTGTAAACCAAAAAGTAATTTACCATAATAATAAAAAGACAAAGATGAAACAAAGTAGAATCAACAGACTGTTTAATGAAAAATCCGGTAAATGTTTTGATGTTGCTATTGACCATGGCTTTTTCAGTGAATTTTCCTTTTTAAGCGGAATAGAGGATATAGCCAACTCGGTCAGGGTACTGATCGACGCGGATCCGGATGCCATTCAACTGACTGTGGGACAGGCACATCATCTGCAATCGGTGCCGGGCAAGAGAAAGCCCGCTTTGGTGCTGCGGACTGACGTCGCCAATGTATATGGTTCAGAACTGCCGGATGTTTTGTACAGCAGAATGATCGAGGATCCCATCCTTCAGGCTGTGCGGTTGGATGCCGCCTGTGTGGTGGTGAACCTTTTCAGAATTCCCGGTGCGCCCGAAGTCACCGACCATTGTATTCAGAATATATTGAAAATAAAGCCCATGGCCGACCATTACGGTATGCCGTTAATGATTGAACCCCTGGTATTTCGTCCCAATGAAGAAGCGGGTGGTTATATGGTGGACGGCAATATCAAGCTAATCACCCCGATGGTAAGGCAGGCAGCGGAGCTTGGGGCGGATTTGATCAAAGCCGATCCCACAGACGATGTGGAAGAATACCATAAGGTGGTGCAGGTTGCAGGATCTATTCCTATCCTGGTAAGAGGGGGCGGCAGAGCCAGCGACGAGGAGATTCTTGACAGAACTTTCCGTTTGATGAAGCAGGGTGCCAAAGGAATTGTTTACGGACGAAATGTGGTACAGCACGCGAATCCGGGAGGTATGACCAGGGCATTGATGGCCATTGTGCATGATAACGCACATCCCAAAGATGTAATCCATATGCTCGGACAATAATCACCAAAATTTTGTAAAGACGAAAACTTTCTGTCGAAACAGGCAGAAGCAAACAGCAGCCGGTGAATTCACCGGCTGCTTTACCAACACATTGAATCGCAAATACAGAAAATATTATGAAGGTAGTAAATGTTGGAATTATTGGTGGAGGATTGATGGGCAAGGAGGTAGCCAGTGCTTTCGGCAGATGGTTTGTCTTAAATGATTATCCCTTAAAAGTAGAATTGAAGGCGGTGTGTGACTTAAATCCCGCGGCCCTGGAATGGTACCGGCAAATACCGTCCGTGGATTTATTGACCGATGACTACAGGAAACTGCTGGATTCTCCGGCGCTTGATGTAATTTATGTAGCACTTCCCCATAATTTGCATGAAAAATATTATATTGAAGTTTTAGAATCGGGCAAGGATTTACTAGCGGAAAAACCGTTCGGAATTGATCTGGAGGCCGCCCAAAAGATCAAAGAAAAAATCGATGCTACAGGCGCTTTTGTTCGCTGCAGTTCGGAAATGCCTTTTTTGCCCGGTGCGCAGCGGGTGGTTGAGGAGGTTTTATCAGGTAGGTTGGGCAAGATCATCGAAGTGAAGGCGGGTTTTTTACATTCCAGTGACATGGATCCCAATAAACCCATCAACTGGAAAAGGCAATCCAAGTTTT
>DATGOS010000084.1:0-10851 GCA_035305725.1 Cyclobacteriaceae bacterium | reverse complement strand
TCCCGCTGAAGGGCGCCCAGGATTTCCGTGGCGGCTTGCGGATCTTCGAAAGCAAGGGCGGCGGTACTGTTGGCGGCCGTGATTTCCCCCAGTGAAGTCAATTTTGTTATCGTACTGTTTCTGAAGGTATAGAGTTCATAGGCAAAAAAGCACAGGCAGGCGATCAGCATTACCGCACCGCTGGTCAGCAGGTTGACCAGCATTAATTTTTGTTTTATGGGTGTATCCTTAAACAACATGAAAAATGCATTATTCGGGAGAAAAAATCTCGGCCAAATTAAGAAGCTTGGAACTTATAGTAAGATCAGCGGCGATGGAAGCGGCAGGGTTGATCTGAAACTGGATTTTGTTGTTGGCGGTGACAAACCTGATCATACCACCGTATTTTAGAAAGTCCGGCATATCGCTTACCGTCAATATGCTCCGTCCCTTGACTTTTTCGAGAACCTCCTCTGTTTTTTCCCTGTCAGGAAGATTTATGTACAGAATGTGGCAGTCCTCTATTTCATCCTCAGGATTTAAACGCCGTACCACCATGGGATGCCCCTGCATGCTTTCTCCTGACACGACTTCGTCCAGGTAAGTGCCAAACGGATCCTGACCTATCACCGCAATCACGAGGGGCTCCTCAGCGTGTTGAAAAGTGGTCACCGGCCATTCCACAAACTGCGTGAAGTTAAATAAAAATGCCGCCTTGACCTGATAATGCCTGTCCGGTTGTGACTGCGCAAAAAACAGCAACAGGGCGGCCGCTGTGCCAGCGAAATTTGCTTTATAGCTAAATATGAAAATTAATAAGGGCATAAGACCTTTCCGTAAACCTTCCAAGGAATCCTATAGAAGAAATCTGGATGTCCTTGCGGAAGGAATTGCTGTGCTGGAGTTTGAACAACCTTACTTTGCCGAATCCATCCGGCCGGGAAACCTTTGCAGTTAAGCCTGCCTGTTGCACCCGCACCCGTTTGCAAACCTAAAAGTAACAGTTTCCCTGAGCAATAATCAAACAAAGTCATCACCGTTTACATATATTTAACCTTGAAATCAAAAAACAACACTTTTTACTAGCCAAATATAAGGTGAATAAAATAAATTCCTAGGTTTAAAATTTATCGTTGCCTCGAAGTAAAACCGATCCAATATTATTTATCGTTTTTTCTTTAGGCATTCGCGCTGGCTTTTTATCCTTTTCAAGCCGTGCCCCCGGTTATTTGCATGCTACTCCTTCATCTGGTGTCAATTTTGCTTTATATTTTGTATATCGGCAGGAGGAGACGGAGCTGAGGATCAGGAAGAAAGGGGACAAAATACCCGGAACAGTCGATAGCGTCCGGACGATGGGTGCAAAAAGCCTGACATGCCGTTACCCTGACCCGGAGGTGGTTTCGATAGACAAAAAAATGTCTGTTTCATCATAGGGAGAAGGCATAATACGGCAGACAGGCTGTTCTCCGCTTCAAAAGAAAGTTTCCTGAATTTTTTTTGGAAAAAATGGTGAACTAAAGTATAATCATTCTTATATTCAGATGTAAAATCCCTCAAAAGTCTTCGGATATGAAAAATGCAAATGTTTACCTCATTTTGATAGCCGTTCTGATTTCCTCCTGTTTCTCCCAACGTGATTTTGTCGCGGAATATGATTACAGTTACCGGGGAAATTTTAAAAGGTACCAGACATTCGGCTTTGTGGAAGAAACGGGCAGAGACCCGTCGAGTAACCAACCGGTCATTGAAAAGACGATCGTATCAAGGCTGGGATCTCAGGGTTTCAGGCTGAGGGAGAACAATCCCGACATGCTCATTACCTATAAGTTGTTTTTTGATAAGGTCAAATACAGAGGCTACGTGCAACCGGACTTTGACATGTGGCTTCAGAAAAAAGGGATTGAGCTTGCCGAGCTTATTGAGGAAGACAGTACAGAAATGGCCGAGGAAAACAGAGAGGCCGGCGAAGATTACAACAAGGTCAAGTACAAGGAGAATGAAGGCATGCTGGTCGTATTTGTCATCGATAAACGCGGCAACACCATCTGGCAAGGGTACACCTCCGCAAGCTTTGATTATTACTCGCCCAACTTAAGCGTTGATCTTGCACGGGCTACTTATCGGATCATGGACCAGTTTAGGATAGTCATCGATGCTTCCAACTAGCCTCCCGGTTTGGTCAGGGATACCATTTATTGACGAAAAGGTTGAAACTATCCCGGTAGTTGTCACCGACGGTAATGGTGATCTTTCCCATATTGACGGTGTTTCTGGTGATGGACTGGATGTGGTCCAGGGAAATGATAAAGGAACGGTGTATTCGCATAAAGCCCTGGACCGGGAGGATTTCTTCAAGGTTTTTTAAGCTTGTAAGGGAAAGGAGAGGTGCGGCTTTGTCATGTAAATATACCTTTACGTAATCTTTAAAGGCTTCAACAAAAACGATGTCTTTCAACCGCACCCTCACCATTTGATATTCAACTTTTAAGAAAATAAATCCGGGATTTTCGCTTTCCGCGGCTTTGCTTCTATCGGCGAAGAGATTATAGGCCTTCGTGCAGGCTTTTAAAAATTCTTCATAGTTAAAGGGTTTTAAAAGATAATCCAGCGCATCTACCTTATAACCTTCTATGGCAAATTGGTGGTAAGCCGTAGTAAAAATTATTTTTGGCTTTTTTCCTGCTCTTTTACCTTCCACCACCCTCGCCAGTTCCATGCCGGTCAGGTCCGGCATCTGTATATCCAAAAACACCAGGTCCAGTTCATGCTGGTTGATATAGGCAAGGGCATCGATGGCATTGTCAAATTTTCCCTCAAGGGAAAGAAAGGAGGTCTGCCTGATAAATCTGCTCACCAGTTCCAAAGCGAAAGGCTCATCGTCTACGGCAATGGTTTTTATTTTCATCCCAGGTCAATTTTAAGGTCCACACGGTATTCATTTTCCGGATTGTGCGCGTCAATGTCCAGGGAAAACCTGTTCCCATAAATCAGATCAAGCCTTCTCTTGGTGTTGTTCAGCCCAATGCCGCTCCTTTGCCCGTCCAGGTGCTCAGCGCCGTTATTGATAGTGTTGACCGTGCGCAGGTGAAGCAATCCGTTCGTAAGCTTGAGAGAAATCATGATATGGCTCTTTTGTCGCGCACTGATGCCATGCTTGAAGCAGTTTTCGATAAATGGCAGCAACACCATGGGCGCAACGTAAGTGTCTGTGATTTTTTCCTCAATATCCAGTTCTACCTGGACTTTTTCAGAAATGCGGAGCTTCATCAAAATTAGGAAATCCTTGATAAAATCAATTTCCCGGCTCAGCAAAGTACGGTCTTTTTCGGTTTCGTAGAGCACATATCGCATCATCCTGGAAAGCTTGTGCAGGGCCATCCTTGCCTTTTCCAGGTCTATACTGGTGAGGGCGTAAATGTTGTTGAGGGTGTTGAAGAAAAAATGGGGATTGATCTGGGCTTTTAGGTAAGAGAGTTCGGAACTGATCCTGTCGGCTTCAAGTTGTCTCCTCAGCGATTCATCCGATTGCCACTTTTGGACGGTGGCCACGCTGGTGCTGATTCCGAGGGACAAGAAAATAAACAGGACAATGAACATGTCTCTGGAAGACAGGTGATGGTTTGGGACATAGGGTGCATTTGGCCGGAATGCCCGGTGCATCAGTTCGGGAAGACTCAGCCAAATTTCTATTTGGTGCAGCAACACCATGAGCAGGAATGTCAGTCCGAGGGCTATGCCCAAAAAATGGAGGGTCTTCCCTTTTTTAAACAAAAAGCGGGGCACCAGAATGTGCACGTTTAGATAGAATACAAAAACAAGGATCAGGAACAGAAACCCCTGTCTGATCCAAAACTGGTAGGGCAGCGCAACTTTCCAGCTTAGCGGGTTTAATAAAAATATCATGAGCCCAAGGATCAGCCAGGCCGAGACATGAAGCAGGGAAGGAATCAATTTGCTTTTCTGTAAAGGTGTCATTGAAAACAAGCCAGTTATTGATCAAAAATATAACAAAGAATCCGGACAACAATGGCAAATCTACAGCCCCCCTTTTTTCATCGCCGGACAGTGCCAGGGGCCGGATGAATTCGGCGCGGACTACCCCTTTTCCATTTGTCTCTCTTTTTTGCCTTTCTGTCTATCGTTCCGCCTGTTCCGTCTAATTTGTTTTTATTTCATCCCGATTCTATATTCTTTTGCAGTTAAATTGGAGATGGGTCTCCCCTTTATTATCCATATCATATTTTAAAAATGAAATTCCTTCACACATTTTACCTGATGGCGCTGATTTTGAGCGCTGCTTTAATCGGGGATATCCAGGCCCAACAGCCCGCATCCTCCGAAATTGACTACCGGATCTCAGGCAGGGTGATTTCCCAAGACACCGGCCAGCCGGTGGCCTATGCCGCTGCCCTGTTATTGGACGCAGACAGCGGAAACCAGGTGTCTGGCGGGGTGGCCGATGATAACGGCGAGTTTTTTCTCACGGTCAACAAACCGGGTAAATATACCCTCCGCGTCGCCTTGATAGGCTATGCGCCCTTCGAAAGAACAGGGATTGGGCTTCGTGCCGACCGGCCGTCCGTAAATCTGGGTGATTTGACGCTTGTGGAGGAGTCGATGGCCTTAGAGGAGGTGACCGTACAGGGACAGCGGGACTTGATTGAAGAGAAGGTTGACAGGACAATCTACAACGCGGAAAAGGACAAAACCACCATGGGCGGTGACGCCACGGACGTTTTGCGAAGGGTTCCTATGCTCTCGGTAGACCTGGACGGCAACGTTTCCATGAGAGGCAGCCAGAATATCCGGGTACTGATTGACAACAAGCCTTCTTCCATTGCAGCCAACAGCGTGGCGGACGCCTTGAAGCAAATTCCGGCCGATGAAATTAAGTCTGTGGAGGTAATCACTTCCCCGTCAGCAAAATATGACGCCGAAGGCTCCGGGGGGATCATAAATATTGTTACGAAGAAGAACAACCTCCAGGGCGCTTCCTTAAGCGTTAACAGCAGCGCGGGACTCAGGGGTTCCAACCTTAACCTGAACGCAAGCCTGAGAAGGGGAAAAATGGGCTGGACCCTGGGCGGTTTTGGCAGGGGGGGCTACAATATCCTCGGCTCCTTTGACAACAACCAGGAGGTCACTGACGAAGAGGGTAACGTCTCCCATATTTTCCAAAGTTCAGACACCAAAACAAATATGCTGATGGGTCGCTACAACCTTGGTTGGGATTACGAATTCAACAAGTACAATTGGGTGTCGGCTTCCGTCAGCTATGGCCTGTTTAACTTCAGAAACAAACGGAACAATTTATTGTCCGAAACCTACCAGGAGGATGTGCTCATCGATGCTTTGTTGAGGCGCGTGAATACGGACAACCTTTCCAACAACGTGGATGTAAATTTCAACTATACCCGGACATTTGAAAAGCCACAAAGGGAATTTAGCATCCTGGGCCTGTACAGCAGAAACAACCGTACCAACGATTTCATAAACAGCCTGTTTGACGAGGATTTTGACCTTATCGCCAGCAGGACGAAGAATGAAAATGCCAGCAACAACCAGGAGTTCACGCTCCAAATGGATTATATCACCCCCATAGGTTCCGGTGACAGCCAAATACTCGAATACGGTGCCAAAAATATTCTGCGCCGTGCAAACAGTGACTATGCGTATTTTTCCGCGGACGGAGCCAAAGGGCCTTTCGAAGAAATCGAGGATGTCGAACTTACCAATGAGTTTGATTATCAGCAAAACGTGACGGCGGGATACGTTTCCTATACCCTGGGTTTTCTGAAGGATTATACCGTGAAGGGAGGACTAAGGTATGAATATACCACCATCGAGGCCGATTTTAGGTCCACCCAGACCGCTGATATTCCCTCCTATGGCACCCTGGTGCCCAGCCTGAACCTGAGCCGAAAGCTTAAAAGCGGCAATATGATCAAGGCAGCTTATAACCGCAGGATACAAAGGCCTTCCCTGCAATATTTGAACCCCAATATTCAGGCAGACAATCCCCTGCAAATTACCCAGGGTAACCCGTACCTGGATCCCGAATTTACCGACAACTACGAATTGGGCTACAATACTTATTTTAAGACGGCCTCTTTAAATTTGTCCGCCTTCTTCCGCAATTCCACGGGATCTATTCAGTCAGTAAGGACGGTACAGGATCAGGAAGTGATCTATACCACTTATGAAAACATTGGCAGTGAGAAAGCCTATGGGCTGAGCCTGTTTACCAACATCAACGTCTCCAACAAATTTTCTCTGAATGGAGGTGTGGACTCTTATTATGCCGTATTGGACAACAACGTGGAAGATCCCGAATACAGGGCCTCCAACGAGGGTGTGGTGGTCAGTGGCAGGTTGTTTGGAAATTACAACCTTACCCCCAGTTGGGTGCTACAGGCTTTTGGCTTCGTCAGGGGCACAAGAATTCAGTTGCAGGGTTCCCAGGGAGGGTTTAGGATATATGGATTAAGCCTGAACCGGGAGTTTAATGACAAAAAGGGAAGCATAGGGTTTGGGGCAGAAAACTTCTTTACTTCTGAATTCAAGATGAAAACCGAGCTTAATTCCCCATCCATTACCCAGCACAGCACCAATACCATGAGGAACATGAATTTCAAGATCAACTTTAATTACCGGATCGGAAAAATGAATGTCAGCTCCCCGAGGAAAAAAAGATCCATCGACAACCAGGATCTTAAGGATGACGGCGGATCACAAAACGTGATGCCATAAAACAAAAGAGGCAGGTGGGTCACCTGCCTTTTTTGAAGCGATTCTTTATTGAATATAGCAAACCCTTTTAAGGGCTTCCATCGTTCTTTTTACATTGGGGAGCGTGGCTTCGATATACGTAGGCGCATAGCTCAAAGGTACATCCATGGAGTTTACCCGAAGAACGGGTGCATCCAGGTAGTCAAAGGCATCTTTCTGGATAATAAATGCCATATCCGTTGCCAGGGAAGCGACAGGAGTTGCCTCTTCCACGATCACGCAGCGGTTTGTTTTTTTCACTGACTCAATCAGGGTAGGGTAGTCGATGGGCCGGACCGTCCTGAGGTCTATGACCTCAGCTTCCAGATTATAATCCTTGGCCAGTTGGTCGGCAGCCTCAAAAGCCACTTTCATCATCTTACCAAAGGAGATAAGGGTAACGTCCTTTCCTTTTCGTTTTACTTCGGCCACGCCGAGAGGCAACAGGTATTCCTCATCCGGCACGTTGCCCCTGTCCGAATACATAAGTTCTGATTCCATAAAAATCACGGGATCATTATCCCGTATGGACGCCTTCAGCAAACCCTTGGCGTCATAAGGATTGGACGGCACGACCACTTTTAAGCCCGGCGTATTGGCGAACCAGTTTTCGAAATTCGAGGAATGCGTGGCCCCAAGCTGGCCGGCGTTTCCGGTAGGTCCCCTAAAAACAATGGGAACGTTGTACTGGCCACCGGACATGGCCAGCATCTTGGCGGCAGAGTTCACCAACTGGTCCATGGCTACCAGGGAAAAATTGAAGGTCATAAACTCGATGATGGGACGGAGACCGTTCATGGCAGCCCCTACACCCAGACCCGCAAATCCCAGTTCTGATATTGGTGTGTCAATAACCCGGTCGGGGCCAAATTCATCCAACATGCCCTGGCTGGCCTTGTAGGCTCCATTATATTCCGCGACCTCTTCACCCATAAGAAAGACATTCTTATCCCTGCGCATCTCCTCGGACATCGCGTCCCTTACTGCATCTCTAAACTGTATTTCTTTCATTCAAGTACAAAATTTTGATTGTAAAAATAGAAAGTTATCCTACAATTACCAAGTGCCGTTCTGTAATATGCATTTCCACAGGTTAAAATTTATGGAACCCGGAAAGAATCAGGGACGAGGCGCCGTGCAGGAGCAGGAGCATTGTGCCGGCGAAAGCTCCTGGTGAAGGATTCTCCTTCGTAATCCGTGGCTTTCTGTCCTGGTGGAAAAGCAAGCTTTTTGTGAAGCGCCAAACGCATTCCATTCTTACATGGATTTGATAAAACCTGTTTATATGCTAAGTTCATAAATAATTATGCGCACGGTATCCGGAAAAGTGTGGACATTGGATGAACATATTCGTGACTAGCTCAGAAGAGCCGTGCAAAACAACCCTACACCTATGACAAAAATTGCCTTGATTTCTGATACGCATGGATATATAGATACAAAAGCACTGAACCTCCTCCATGATGTGGATGAAATCTGGCATGCGGGGGATATCGGCGATCACGCCGTCATGGAGGCATTGCCGCAGGATATCACGTTGCGGGCGGTGTATGGAAACATCGATGACACTACCGTTAGACAACAATATCCGGAAACCTTGTTTTTTGAGGTCGAGGGCATAAAAGTGCTAATGCTGCACATTGGAGGAAGGCCGCCTTCTTATGCTAAAGGAGTAAAAAACAAGATTCGGGATCTCAAGCCCGACCTTTTTGTGTGCGGACACTCCCACATCTGTAGGGTAAGCTTTGACAAGGAGTTAAACTGCCTGTATATGAACCCCGGAGCTATAGGAATGCAGGGTTTTCATCGGGTAAGGACCCTGTTGAAGTTTGACCTTGCGGATGGAAAGACAAAAAACCTGCGCGTGGTGGAATTGGAAAGAAAGGCAAAATAAAAATGGTCCATGTTATCATAGACCATTTTTAATTGCCCTGAGAGGAGTAAGGAAGGTTATTTCTTGTCGTCAAAACTTTTCTTAAGTTCTTCCACATCCACATTCTTGATTACAGGCTGGGCACTTAGTTGCTTGATCTTAAGTATCCTGGTATTTTGGGCTTGCCTTTTTCTTTTTAATTTCCGTTTTAAAGTAGTTACAGCCATATCATTTTATCTTTAATTTCAAATAAAGGGCAAAGGTAAAGATTTTTGGGGAATTGGTTCCAATGATTCTCCTTAATTTCTAAATCGTTCCATTTTTTCTAACTTTGGGCAAAATTTGAGCAGATGAGCATCCCCAAACCCACGATTCCCAAAGGCACCCGCGATTTTGGTCCTTTACAAATGGCCAGGAGAAACTATATTTTTGACATCATCAAAAAAACCTTCAGGCTATTTGGATACCAGCAGCTGGAAACCCCTGCCATGGAAAATTTAACCACCCTTACCGGCAAATACGGGGAGGAGGGTGATATGCTTTTGTACAAAATCCTGAACAGCGGAAACTTCTTAAAAAACGTGTCGACGGAGGATTTGGAATCAGGGCCGGGACAGGTGCTTCCCAAACTGGCGGAAAAAGGATTGCGCTATGATTTGACCGTTCCTTTTGCCCGCTATGTGGTGATGAACCAGAACGGGATTACTTTTCCGTTCAGGCGGTTTCAGATCCAGCCGGTATGGAGAGCTGACCGTCCGCAAAAAGGAAGGTACAGGGAATTTTACCAGTGTGATGCGGATGTGGTGGGTACCCAAAGCCTGGTTTGCGAGGCGGAATATTTATTAATGATAAAGCGGGTGTTTTCTGAACTGAAGATACCGGATTACCGTATCAACATCAATAACCGGAAAATTCTCACGGGCTTTGCGCAAATCATCGGGGAGCCGGGAAGGGAAGGGGAACTTTGTGTGGCCATTGACAAAATGGATAAAATCGGTTGGGACAAGGTCCGGGAGGAACTAGGGCAAAGGGGGTTTTCGGATATTGCCGTTCAGAAACTAGTTCCCATCGTAGGTCTTGGGGAGGGAAATCAGGAAAGAATATCGTTTCTGAAAGATTTTCTGTCGGAGAGTCCTATAGGGTTGACGGGTTTGCGGGAGTTGGAGAAAGTGATGCAACTCCTGACGGGTCTTGGGGACAATGGCGCAGCGGTTACCTTCAATCCCATGCTGGCCAGGGGGCTGTCTTACTATACCGGAGCTATTTTTGAGCTTCAGGTAAACAATGTCTCCATCGGTTCTTTGGGCGGGGGTGGCAGGTATGACAACCTCACGGGTGTGTTCGGGTTAAAAGATGTCTCCGGTGTGGGGTTTTCCTTTGGCGTGGACAGAATTTATGATGTGCTGGAGGAATTGGGTTTGTTTCCGGAGGAACAGGCAGAAGGCACCAGGGTCATGGTGGGCCATTTTGATGAGGAAGGGATAAAACACGGGCTGGCAGCGCTTTCGGCCATTAGGGAAGCTGGGATCGCCGCGGAAATTTATCCCGATGAGGCGAAGCTTAAAAAGCAGTTCAACTATGCCGACAAAAAAAACATTCCCTATGTACTCATGGTTGGCCCTGAAGAAATTGCCCAGGGAAAGTTCACGCTGAGGAATATGAAGACAGGGGAGCAAAAAATGATTCCCCTGGCGGAAGTCATAGCCATCCTTTCTGCCGGTTAGTCCCGGTGAAGGCATCAATAAGCAGACATTTATATTAGATAAAGAAATTAAAGAAGGAAGATATGTTTGATATAATGAGTATAATGTCCAAGATGAAGGAAGCGCAGGCGAAGATCAAGCAGAAGCAGGAACAGTTGGTATTCCTCACTGCAGAAGCCGAGTCGGGCGCAGGTCTTGTGAAAGTAAAAGTCAACGGGCACAGGAGGCTAGTGGATGTTTTTATTGATGACAGTCTTGTAAATCCGGACGACAAGGACATGCTGAAGGACCTGATTGTCGCCGCTTCCAACAAGGCACTGGAGGAAATTGACGAGAAGGTGAAGCAGGAAATGAAAAAGGCCACCGAAGGGATGATGCCAAACATTCCCGGAATGGATTTGGGAAATCTGTTTTAATGCAAAAAGCAGCCATTGTTATCCTGAATTACAACGGGAAGGGCATGCTTCAACAGTTCCTTCCCGATGTGGTGAAGTATAGCAGGTATGAAGTTTTTGTAGCGGATAA
>DATGOS010000083.1:0-8399 GCA_035305725.1 Cyclobacteriaceae bacterium | reverse complement strand
GGCTTTGGCCTTGTTTTTGTGAATGAACAAATCGGTGCGACATCCAACTTGGAAGGTAATTTGTCATTGGCGTATCATTTTCCCATACGACGCGGAGTCTTGAGTATCGGGGGATCAGCGGGGGTGTTTTCCAGCAGCTTAGATTATGACCAGTTGGAGCTGATAAATCCCGATCTGGCAGTTCCGGGAAGTGGCAGTGAGAACCAAATGAACGTGAATTTCAGCGCGGGCGCGGTCTATGACAGGGGGAACTTCTTTTTGGGATTAAGCGGCAGGCATGTAAACGAACCCGGTTTTGACTTTGGTGAAGGTGGGGTGGTCAACAAACTGAAGATGCACAATTATTTACTGGCTGGTTATAGGATCCGTACTTTTGCTCTTTGGACAATAGAGCCGGGCTTCTTGTTAAAAGCGGTGGAGTTAAATAATTTTTCCTACGACGTCAGCGTTATAGCGACATATAACAAAAAGATTAGCGGTGGATTGGCATACAGGGGCGAGGAGTCCGCTTCAGTGATACTGGGATACAGCTTGTTAGAGAACAACGCCTTGCGGGTTGGCTACGCCTTTGATCTGGTGGTAGGCGGACTGGAAGCGAAGTCTCCAACCTCCCATGAATTTATGCTGACGTACAATCTCCCCGAAGTGAAACGGACCGTGGAGAAGGTCATCCAGCGGACGCCAAGATTCAGGTTTTAGTAATGGTAAAATATTATTTTAGCATTGTGTTTTTTTAATATTTTCTATTACATTTCGATTTGTTAAAAGAAAAAGAACGATGTTTTAAAATGTGGATAAATAAGTGTCATTTATGAACAGGAAAATGGATTCGCAATATTTATTAATGATTGCGGTGTTTTTAATAGCGGCACTACTTCAGGGTTGTGGTCTTTTTGGCCAGCGGGGATCTGCCAGTGAAAAGGCCAACCGCAGGGGGGAGGTTACCGGGGTTCCAAACCGGTCCGGATGGCAGCAGACCCTGCCACATGAAATGGTGCCGGTAAGGGCTGGAACGTTTTGGATGGGGCAGGCCGATGAGGATATTTCGCAGAGCCAGACCGCCCTCAACAAACAAATTACGATCTCTGAATTTTTCATGGACAAATATGAAGTTTCCAACAACAAGTACCGGCAGTTCTTGGAAGCGGTGAGGATGGGGGAGCTTACTACAGGAACGCCGACCACTTTGGATGAGCCTCCGCAGTTCAACATTGATGAACTTCTGCCTGACACGGCGGTCTGGTCCAACAGCTTCAGCTACCATTACGGGGATCCGTTGATGGAATATTATTTTGAACATCCTGCCTTCGACGATTATCCGGTGGTTGGGGTGAGCTGGACGCAGGCCAAGCAGTTTTGTGAATGGAAAAGTTATCACATGAATGCCAACGACCGTTCGGAATACGACATGCCCCGGTTCAGGCTACCTTCGGAAGCAGAATGGGAGTATGCTGCCAAAGGAGGCAAGCTTGCTTCCAAGTACCCCTGGGGAGGGCCCTACTTAAGGAACAGAAGAGGATGTCTGATGGCCAACTTCAAACCCGGCAGGGGAAATTACATCGATGACGGGTTTGCCTATACCGCGCCTGTGGATGTATTTGCTCCGAACGGCTTTGGCTTGTACAATATGTCCGGAAATGTGGCGGAATGGGTCAATGATGCCTATAATCCCGCGGGAAATGTTTTGATGTGGGATATGGATCCCATATATGATGATCCCAATGAACCCAGGAAAGTGGTAAGAGGCGGGTCCTGGAAAGACATCGCCTACTTCTTGGAGACCAGTACCAGAACCTTTGAGTACCAGGATACCCAATCCGCCCATATTGGCTTCAGGACCGTGATGACATTTATCGGAAGGTCGGGCTCCATGGACATAAATTCAAACAGAAGAAACAGAAGATAAACCTTATAGATAATTTAGTATCATAAACTATGGCAGTAGCAAAAAAATCACTTTCCAATAAATTCTACACCGATATCATGCCCAAGATTTATGGTATCGGTGCATCTATCGTCATCCTGGGGGCCATGTTCAAAATTTTGGACTGGACAGGCGGTAACCTGATGATTGGGTTAGGTCTTACCACAGAGGCGATAATTTTCTTTTTATCCGAATTTGAACCAAAAAACCGTGAAGTAGACTGGACCAAGGTTTATCCTGAATTGGCAGCAGAGGATGAAAGTGCCGTACCCGGAGAGTCACCACGAAGAGGTAAGGTAGCGGTGTCCGACGGGACTACGCAGAAATTTGACGAGATGTTGGAAAAAGCGAAGATCGGACCTGAATTAATAGATAGCTTGGGCAAGGGAATCCAGAATTTGGCAAGCTCAGCCGAGCGCATGGGTACCATCGCGGATGCCGCGGTAGCCACCAATGATTACGCCAACAACGTAAAAGCAGCTTCTAAAACGCTGGTGGACATGAACCAGTCGTATGCCAGCACAGCCGCCGCCCTGTCGGAAATGTCCTCCGCATCCATGGATGTCGCAGGATATAAGGAAGAAGTGGCCAATGTTACCAAAAACCTGTCCGCCCTGAATGTGCTTTATGAAATGGAGCTAAAAGATGCTGACAGCCATGTAAAAGTAATCAACAAATTTTATTCAAATGTTACTGCCGCTATGGAAAGTCTGAACGAAGCGGGAAGGGAAACTGAAATCTTCAAGACAGAATTGGCAAAACTAAACAACAACGTCAGTTCCCTGAATAAGATTTATGGCGGGATGTTATCCGCCATGAAAAGCTGATTCATTCGTTCACACTTTTAAAGAAAACAAGATAGAGACATATGGCGCGTGTTAAAGAAACACCAAGACAGCGGATGATCGGTATGATGTACCTCGTCCTAACCGCTCTTTTGGCGTTACAAGTCAGCAATCAAATTCTGCAAAAATTCGTTTTACTTAATGAGGGATTAGAAAGGACTTCAGGCAATTACATACAGAAAAATGAATTGACAGTAAATTCTATCGCCAGTACGGTAGAACAGCAGGGAAACAACAGCAGGGATGTGCCCAAGGTAGCCGCTGCGCAAAAGATCCGGGAGGCATCTGCCGAGATATTTCAATACGTGGAAGGCCTGAAGCAGGAACTCATTACTACGACAAATGCCATAAATGACGAAGGAGGATATAACACCGCGGCATTGAAAAACACTTCCACCTCCGGCACCATCTTCAACAACAACAGGGCAGGATACGAAATGCAGGAAAGGCTGAATGCCTATCCTGATCAGGTTTCCGGCATTTTGGCTGAAGTGGGCATAGACATGCAGTTCGACAGAATCGCCAAAGATGCCAATGAAATCGATCTGTTTAAAAACGATTCGGAGGTAAACTATAAAGATTATGTAAACCTGAATTTTGTCAAGTCTCCGGTAGGCGCGGTATTGGCCATTTTGAGCCAGCATCAAAACGAGGTATTGAACATCGAAAGTGAGGCCCTGCAAGCAATAACCAACACCATAGGTTCGTTTTATTTTAAATCGGATGTTATTCAGGCGAGGATAGCCGCAAACTCCAATGTGGTAGCTGCGGGCACGACCTTTGAAGGAGATATGTTCATTGCATCTTCCTCATCTTCGGCAAGGCCGGAAATGACGGTGGACGGCAGAGAGATTCCCGTAGAAAATGGGTTTGGTAAAATCAGTTTTACGGTGCCACCAGCCTCCAACTATGACGACAGGGGTTTGGCGGAAAGAACGTTAACAGGTGAAGCCGTGGTAAATATTGGAGGAAAGGACAGCGTATTCACGGTAGATTATACCTACTACGTGGCGCAACCGGTGATTCGGGTAACCTCCGAAGTGGTAAACCAGTTGTATGCGAACTCTGCCAATGAACTACGGATTGATGTTCCCGCGCTGGGTAATTCCTACGCACCGGAATTTACGGTGACGGGCGGCCAGGCGATCAGGGGAAACACGCCAGGCCAGGTGACCATCGTTCCACAAGGTTCCGGAACGGTATCCATAACGGTAAGCAGCGGGGGGAACAGAATTGGAACTGTGGAGTATGACATTAAGCCGGTGCCGCCTCCGACGATAAGACCGTTTGATTCCAGGGGGGAAATCAACCAGCAAAATCCTTACCCTGCACCGGGCCCGTCCCAACTTATGGTCAGGGCAGTACCGGATCCTACCTTTGCAAGAACGATGGCCAAGGATGCCAACTTCGAAGTAACAGGGGGTGAAGTGAGGTTGATCAGAAATGACGTACCCAGAGGCTCTGTAAACATTACAGGAGAAAATGTCGGCATAAGGAGCCTGCTGCAGGCCGCACAGCCGGGCGACAGGCTTGTAATCATTGCCAACCAGGTGACCAGGACCAACTTTAGAGGGGAAAAAATCAATACCCCGGTCAGTGAGGTGATCATCATTCCGATCGGAAAATAATGATCAGCCTTGTCACGGAGGGGAGTAATTAAAATGAGAAAGAGATGAAATTAGGAAAAGGAAGTTTAAGAGGTTTCTTTTTGTTGGTGCTGTCGAGCTTCATCATGATGGAAACCTACGCTCAAAATACGGGGACTACTCAAAGTCCTGCCAGTGACGGAGACCGCAATTACCGGATCGATACGGTATTTTCGGTAAGACCTGTGCGGGAAGCGGATAAGATGTTTAAAATTTCAGTCTGGCGAAGGATTGATCTTAGGGAGAAGTACAACCTTCCTTTTTATGGCACCGGCAATATCAAGGATGACGGTATCATCGGCAATATATACAACGCCTATGTTAACGAAAATGCCTTTGAGGTTTTTGCTGACGAGCAGTTTACGGAACCATTGTCCATCGCTGATTTTCAGAAGAACTTTTGGCTGGCGGCCAACGGAGACAGCATATTTATAAAAGACCTGTATTATCTGGATTTTATGGAGGAATTTTCCTTCGACAAACATCGGTCGCAAATTCTTTTCGATATTAAATATATTGAATTAGTCATGCCTTCGGAGACAAACTCCAACGCAGGCCAGAAGACCATCGGTTTTATCCGTTACAAGGACTTCTATGAGTATTTTAAGGATCATCCGGACGCCAGATGGTATAACTTCCAGAACACCGCCAAAAATCTTACCTATGATCAGGCATTTGACCTGAGGCTCTTCAGGTCGGTGGTGCGTAAATACACCAACCCGGATGATGCCCTCATTGTGGATATGGTGGATCCCAACAATCCAAACCAGGATGTCCAGGCTTATTTAAACTCGCTTCAGTTTGAGTATGATTTGTTGGAATGGGAAAATTCCCTTTGGGAATGGTAGCCGTCGATCAAGAGGAAAAATAAAAAGCCGGGTTTTTACCCGGCTTTTTCTTTGATAGCCTTTGATAGCTTTTCGGCTTTGTCTTTTCCAATTAATGCCACCAGTTCATGGTGATCTGCCTCCCGGATTTTTTTGTATGACTTGAAATGTTTAAGGAGTTTGTCCGCTGTTTGGGCGCCTATGCCCTGTATTTCCGTAAGCTGCGTATTGAATGCCTTCTTACTACGTACCTGCCGATGAAAGTTAATGGCAAAACGGTGTGCTTCATCCCTCACCCGCTGGAGCAGGCGAAGCGATTCGGAAGTTTTGTCGATATGCAAGGGGTAGGGGTCTTCCGGAAAATAGATCTCCTCGAGCCTTTTGGCAATGCCGATGATGGGGATTTGTCCATAAAGGCCGAGCTTTTTGAGTGCCTGGGTAGCGGAAGACAGTTGGCCCTTCCCTCCGTCGATCAGGATCAGGTTTGGCATTGGCTTGTTTTCTTCCAGTAGCCGCCTGTACCTTCTCTCGACAATTTCTTCCATACTGGCAAAATCATTCGGACCTTCCACGGTTTTTACATGGTAGTGCCGGTATTCCTTGGAGTTGGGTTTACCATCCTTGAAACTGACCATACTTGCCACCGGGTGGGTTCCCTGGATGTTGGAGTTGTCAAAACATTCAATGTTGTTCGGCAGGTCCTTTAATGATAGATCCTGCTGCAACTGGGCCAGCACCCTGTTTTTCTTGTCCACCGCTACTCCGGCCGCCATCGCTTTTTCTTTCCTAAAATAAAGCGCGTTTTTTAAGGAAAGCGCCACAAGTTTGCTTTTGTCCCCGATTTTCGGAACATGAATCTGAAGCCCTTCAATGGGTTCTTCCGGGGCGATGTTGGTGATAATTTCCTTTGCGTCACTTTGAAACTGTTCCCTCAGCCTTACGATGGCCGTGACCAGCATTTCCGTATCCGACTCCTCCAGGCGTTTTTTCAACTCCACGGTTTTTGTGAGGTGGATGGCTCCGTTTTTGATTTTGAGGTAATTTACATAGGCGCTTTTTCCGTCCATGACAATGGAGAACACGTCCAGGCTGCTTACGCTGGGGCTGGTCACCAGCGATTTTGCCTGGTATTTTTCAAGCAGCTCAATTTTTTCCTTAAAACGCTGTGCCTGTTCAAAGTTGAGGTTTGCGGCTGCTTCCTGCATTCTGGATTTAAAATGGGCTTTTGCCACACCCAGGTTTCCCTTGAGTATATTTTTCGCCTGCTCTATATCCTTGAGATAATCTTCCTCCTTTTCAAATCCTTCACAAGGTCCCAGGCAGTTTCCGATATGGTATTCCAGGCACACTTTATATTTTCCCTCAGCTATTTTTTCCGGCCTCAGATCGTAGTTGCAGGTCCTGATGGTAAAAAGTGTCCTGATCAGGTCCAGCACATTCTTCATGGCTTTTACACTGGCGAAGGGCCCAAAATAGGTGCCTTTACGGTGGACTACGTTTCGGGTAGGATAGATTCTGGGAAAGTGCTCGTTGGTGAGCAGCAGGTACGGATAGGTCTTATCGTCTTTTAATAAAATGTTGTACTTGGGCTGGATCTTTTTGATCAGGTTGTTTTCCAGCAACAAAGCGTCAAATTCAGAGTTGACTAGGGTAATTTCAATTCTTTTGATTTCCCGGACCATTCTCCGGGTTTTGTGGTTATATCCGGCGCTTTTTAAAAAATAGCTGGAAACCCTTTTTTTCAGACTTTTTGCTTTTCCTACATAGATTAAAGCATCCCCGGCGTCAAAATATTTGTAGACTCCGGGCTGGTCAGGCAACTGATCATATGCTTCAGGGCTAAAAGAAGTAGGCTCCATACCTTTCCAATCAAAATGAAAAGCCGAAAGTTCAAACCCGCAATATTTATAGCGGAAGCTGAGCTTTAAAAATCAGTGCTCCTGGAATCATAATCAAAATCGCCAAAACTGTCCCTTTGGAGGTTGTACATCTCGCAGTCGATCTCTATGCTCAATGGCCTTTCCGGTTTTTCGAACGGTCCCTTGGTGATGTTGAGAGAGGGGTCTTCATAAACTTTGGCCATAAAATTGGTCCAAATTGGCCTGGCGGTTCTGGAGCCCTGACCGTTTATCCAGCTTCTAAAGTGTATTGCACGGTCATCTCCGCCGACCCATACACCGCTGACCAAATCTTTTGTGGCGGCAATATACCAGCCATCGGAGGCGTTTTGGGTGGTGCCTGTCTTTGCGGCTATTTCATTTCCCTCATCCCTCAACGCCCATGGCACTCCCTGGCTCGTTCCTCCTTCCTCTTCCGTACCACCCCTGAGCATATACAACATGATGTAGGCATGTTCCTCGCTCATGGCTGGCTTTTTTCTGGGGGTGAACTGGTGCAGGACATTTCCGTTTTTGTCTTCTATCCGGTCTACATAAAAAGGCGAAATATGCTCCCCGTGGTTGACAAATGTGCCGAAGGCGCCCACCATTTCTATGATGGAAACGTCGCTGGTTCCCAATGCCAAAGCAGGAACCGGGTCCAGGTCGCTGGTGATGCCAAGACGCTTTGCCGTCTCTACTACTAATTTTGGACCCAGCTTTTTCATCATGTAGGTGGTGATGGAATTGACGGACTGTGCCATAGCCTTTCTAATGGTCATCCGTTCCCAGGTAAATTCCCCGTTTGCGTTATTGGGCCTGTAGGTAGGCTGTCCGGGGATGGAGACTTCCACCGGCTGGTCAATCGCCGTGTAGCAGGGACCGTACCCGTTTTCTATGGCCGCAGCATAGACGAAAGGCTTGAACGTGGATCCGGGTTGCCTTTTGCCTTGTTTTACGTGGTCGTACTTAAAGTGCTTGTGGTTTATGCCTCCCACCCAGGCTTTGATATGACCGGTGAATGGATCCATTGAAACGAAACCTGTTTGTAGGAAATGCTTATAGTAGGCCAGCGAATCCATGGTGCTCATAAGGGTGTCGATTTCCCCCTTTTCCCAGGAAAACACCCTCATCGGTTTTTTTACGTTGAGTTTGTAATTGATGGAATCCACATCATCGCCATAATGGGCCCTAAGGTTTCTGTAAGCTTCTGTCCTTCTTACCGCATTCTCCAGGAAACCGTCAATGACCCGTCCATTGCTGTCTATCCAGGGATCCCT
>DATGOS010000082.1:0-4685 GCA_035305725.1 Cyclobacteriaceae bacterium | reverse complement strand
GATCGGCGTCAATTTTTCCCGACTGTAACAAAAATTTGAAAAAAGCCCGCAAGGTGGCAGTTTTGCGATTGACGCTGGCGGGAGACAAGCCGCTTTCCATCAGTTCAATCCGCCAGGCACGGATCTCAGCATGGCCCGCGGCATGCGGTTCAAGACCAAAAACCTCAGCGACAAAATGCGAAAACTGCTCCAGGTCTTTGGAATAAGCGGTTACCGTATGGTTGCTTGCCCGCTTTTCGTGCTTCAGGTAGTTGATAAAAGAAAAAAGCATACCGGTGATTTAAAACACCAATATGCTTATTAATTATCGAATAAAGAAAGGTATGCTTATTTTCCTTCCTCGTCCTGAAGTCTTTGCTTGTAGGCAGCTTTTAGAAGTTCTCCCCTGCGACGGACGGAGGGCTTTTCGAAATACTGTCTGGCCCTCAGTTCCCTGATGGCACCGGTACGGTCAAACTTCTTCTTAAAACGCTTCAGCGCCTTCTCGATAGATTCGTTTTCTTTTACGTTTACTATGATCATTCGTATACACCTCCTTTCATGTGTGCAAATATAATGGATTGTTTTCTCATACCCAACAGCCCCTTAAAGTAATCATCGTCGAACTGCGCGGCCGTTCGCCAGCCTTTCATGCGCAGACAAAAAATAATGCGGAAAAAAAACGGGAAAGGGAACATTTGTTTAAACAATATTTGTTATACCCCCGTATATACGCACATCAAGCAATTGCCTGAATGAAAATAGATGATTCCATAAAACAAAATTCATTTGAAAATGCCCAAAGCAAGGCCTGGGTAAACCTGATGTATACCTACCACCAGATGATTGACAGAACGCGGCAGGTATTCAAAAAGTTCGGTATCACGCAGCAACAGTACAATGTGCTTAGGATCCTCAAGGGCAGAAATGACCAACCCGCTACCTGCGGAGAAGTGAAGCGCGTGATGCTGGACAAGAATCCCGACCTCTCCCGGCTCAGTGACCGCCTGGTCGATAAGGGTCTGATCCATAGGAGCATCAACGAAAACAACCGCCGGGAGGTGGAGCTACGGATCACCGACAAAGGTATGGCCTTGTTGGAAGCCATACGGATTCCCCTCAAAGAAACCATAAAGCTGGAAGAAGCCCTGACGGAGCGTGAAGCGGAGCGGCTCTCGGAACTGCTGGATAAAATGAGACAATAAAAAAATTTCACCAATTGTTTGTTTAAACAAATTTAGTTACAACGAAAATGAGTACTACAACTAAAATCAATCCGTTTGAAGCCGTTGCAATAAACGGTCTGTCCTTACAAAACCGTCTGGTCATGGCACCCATGACGCGATCCCGGGCTCTCGGTCACCTTCCCAATGAAGTGATGGCCGCCTATTACGGCCAGAGAGCTTCCGCCGGTCTAATCATTACCGAAGGGGTCTCTCCCTCACCCAACGGCCTGGGTTACGCAAGAATTCCCGGCATCTTCAATGAAGCCCAGATTGCCGGATGGAAAAAGGTAACCGATGCCGTTCATGAAAAAGGCGGTAAAATTTTTGTTCAACTCATGCACACTGGACGTGTATCCCATCCCGCGAATATGCCGGAAGACGCGGTGGTATTGGGTCCCTCTGCCATCCCGGTAGAAGGGGAGATATGGACCGACGCACTGGGCATGCAGCCGTATGCCGTACCCCGGTCCATGTCGGCCGAAGAGATTGCGCAAACGGTTGCGGAACATGCACAGGCAGCCAAAAATGCCTTAGCCGCTGGATTTGACGGGGCAGAGATTCATGGTGCCAACGGATACCTGGCTGAGCAGTTTACCAACCCGCATGTGAATACCCGCGAAGACAAGTACGGCGGAAGTGTGCACAACCGCCTTCGGTTTTTGTTGGAAGTAGTGGATGCCGTGACAAAAGCCATTGGGGCAGACCACGTAGGGGTCCGTGTTTCCCCTTACAGTACGTTCAATTCCATGCCTGCCTATGCCGAAACTGCAGAAACCTACAAGGCATTAACACACGAAATCAACCGAAGGAAGCTGCTATACATCCACCTTATTGAATCTTCCGCGCGCAATTCGGACGAGGGCAGGGAACTGCTGTCATACATCCGGGAAAAATTTGTCGGCATTATGATTGTAAACGGGGCGTACGCTCGGGATACCGTTGAAAATGTCCTTGATGCGGGCCGCGCAGACCTGGTTTCACTGGGGGTTCCGTTTATTTCCAATCCGGATCTGGTCCAAAGGCTGCGGGATAATCTGCCTTTAAATGCCCCCCAGCCGGAAACCTTCTATTCCCCGGAGGAAAAAGGATACACGGATTATCCATTCTACGACAACTAATCTAAAACTTGCAAAATCGTCGAACTGGGAAACTGTCGAATCGAGGGCCCCGAAATGGGAACCCGAGGTTCGACAGTTTTTATCTATCCAGGGACAATGCCTTCGATCATTAAATCCCGTACTCCGTAGAACCGCAAGCTCCGTAATAACGATCAGTTCGTCGGTTTTACAGTTTTACACCCTTGATTCTGAATCCCCAATTCGTAAACACGCTGGAACCGCAAGTTCCATAGTAGCTCTCAGTTCGACAATTCGACCGTTCGCCAGTTCAACAAGTTTTCCCGGATTGCCGGAATTTCGAATCGAGAACAAAGCATGACCAACAGGATTTTTAGCCGTTTATGAACAACCTGTTGGAATCCTATAAAAATTTCCGTAATTTTTTGACCTAAATCAATCTCCATTGCCATGAACAACAACGCAATTTCGTCCAAAGCAGGCACCCGGTTCCTTTTGCAGGTTCAGTCCACGCTGATTTTGTTGGTGTCCGCCTGTTTGCTCCCTTTTGTCGTTCATATGATCCCGCCTTACCAGGGAATCCCTATGGGGGCATTTTTGCTTCCCATGTTTTATGTTCCTTTTATTGCCGTAGTATTTTATAGACTTTCCCTGGGATTAGTTATAGCTGCCCTGGCACCGCTAGCCAACTTTTTAGTCGCGGGCAGTCCGGACTGGCAGTTTATCACCGTCCTTACCTTTGAGCTGATCGTGTTCACCTATTTTGCCTTTCTTTTGTTGCAGACTTCCTGGAAAACCGTGGCAGCCCCACTTGGCTATCTGCTGGCCAAAACCGTTTCATCCTCGATGTTATTTATCGTTCAGATCCTACCGGTGTCCCCTTTGGAATTTTTCAAAAATTCAGTGGTCAACGGAGCGGCGGGAATTGTGGTTTTGTTGCTGCTTAACTGGGTGCTGATCAAAAAATGGCCAAAATAAAACCAAAAGTCGGTCCTGGCTTATAAAAAACCCTATCCATTTATGATGCGGGAAAAACTGCAACTGTCTTTTTCTGAAATCAGCAATGCCATCAAAAAATATCCGTTCCCAAAGGCTGACCTTGTCATAGGCGTAGGCAGGGGAGGCATAGTGCCCGCCTCATTGGTAGCCCATCAGCTCTCCGCGGATCTGCACATAGTATTTGTCAGCTACCGGGATGATGACAACCAACCGAAATTCCCGGCTCCCGTATTGCTTCAGGAGCTGGACCCGGACCACCAAACGGGCAGGATCCTTATCGTGGACGATGTGTCCGTATCCGGAAAGACCTTAGCGGCTTTAAAAGAAAAATTAAGGGGACGACAGGTGGAAACTTTTGTCTTAAAAGGGAAAGCAGACCATGTATTGTTTCCTGACATTAATAGCTGCGTACATTGGCCCTGGAAAAACGAAGTATATGATACCCGCTAAGGTATATCTGCCCCTCCCGCTTTTGTGGCTTGGCTTTTTTTTTATATCTGTTCAGTATGCGCAGGTCCAGGCTGCCGGCGACACCGTCCGATACAATGAATTAAATCCGGTCGTGGTGACCGGCACCCGGTATGCGCTGGAAAAAAACAAGAGCCCCGGTACAATTACGGTGGTATCCCGGGAGGCAATTGAAGAAAATGCGGGGACGAACATTCTACCCGTGCTTTCTGCCCATGTGCCCGGCATGCTCTTAAACAACAGAAGCCTGGCAGGCTATGGCGTAGGCCCCAATTCCGGCGGCAACATCAGCATCAGGGGGATCAGCGGCAGTCCCAACAGCAGGGTCTTGGTACTCATCGACGGACAACCCCAATATATGGGGATTTTTGCGCACCCTATTGCCGACGCCTACAGCAGCTCGGACATAGAAAGGGCGGAAGTGGTCAGGGGAGCTGCTTCCCTCTTGTATGGCTCCAACGCCATGGGGGGCGCCATTAATCTAATTACCAGAAAAGCTGAGCGTCCGGGCTGGCAGGGTTCCGCAAAATTGGGGTATGGTTCCTACAATACCGGGATTTTCACCGGAACTTTGGGATATCAAAAGGAAAAACTAAACACCTTTTTCTCCATCAACCGCAACCGCACGGACGGTTATCGAAAATCAGGAAAGGATGAATTCAATTCCACCACGGCATTCTTCAAGCTGGGGTACGATATCAGTTCCTTTCTGAAGATTTCCGCCGATGTACAACTGGCCGATGCTACGTATTTTCACCCGGGAACCACCAGCCTCCCCCTGACTGACGATAAAAGAGAATATCTCCGGGGGCGGGCAGCGCTGTCTTTAAAGAATTCCCACGAAAACATCCAGGGAGGATTGTATTTGTTCCACAACTGGGGGGATCACGAGTTTGCAGAGGGTTTCCAATCGACGGACCTAAACCAGGGTCTGACG
>DATGOS010000081.1:0-4419 GCA_035305725.1 Cyclobacteriaceae bacterium | reverse complement strand
TCTCTTCTTCCAATGCCGGAAGGATATTGCCCGCCCCCACCAGGAAGGGAAACGGCTTTTCCTTAGGAATTCTTTCCATAAACACATTTTCCAACTCCCCGTCATTTACATATAGCTCGTAGGCAATCGATACTACTTTGTCTTTATCCGCCTTCATATACTTGTCTTCCTTTTAGATGATCGTCCTTTTTACAGACCCGCAATTTACCCAAAATTCCGGGCGCCGCAACCTGGATCGAACATCTCCATCAGCAATGCCGCTTAAATATTTAGCATGCGAAATATAGAATAATCCATGGCTCCTTCCTCTTTCCGGAAGGGCAAGGTCCCAAATACAGACTAAGCGTCTTAGCTCCTGAAAGTGGAGGCCTTCCAGGGTCCTGTAATGGCGAGCGTAATGCTGGGCTTCTGCAGGTTTACGAAAAACGTTTTGCCTGAAGGCGAAAATACCCCTCCTGCCATTTCGGACTCATACCCGATGTTTTCGGCAAGGTGATAGCACTCCCCCTCGGGCGTGATGCCCACGACGAAGGAATGGCTGTTATCTTCACAAAGTACCACGTCCCCCCAGGGCGACACCGCCAGGTTATCGCAGTTTTTCAGGATTTCCCGATCGTTAGGTTCAGCGAAGAGTTCAAGCTGCCCAGGGGAGTTGGATTCCCCGGAAGATCCCTCATGGGGACTGGGCCGGTATCTAAAAACCTGTCCCGCAGCTATTTTACCGCCGTTGGTACAGGCAAAATAAAGCTCCTTGTCGCCAAACCAAATTCCCTCTCCCCGGGCAAACAGGGCAGCGCCCTTATCGAAACCCTGCTTTCTCAAATCATCTTCCGGTGATTCCACATTTTCAATATCTATCCAGGTCACAGACTGCGGTTCCCTAAGCGGGAATTCAGGACCCTTCTCATCTTCCCAGTTTCTGGTATCCCAGCTCTTTTGACCCAAGACCGCCAGTGCCTGCAATTTCCCACCCTGCATCAATCTTCCTTTCCTATTGGGGATGTAACGGTAAAATATCCCATCTCCCCTGTCTTCGGTAAGATAGACAATGCCTGTATCGGGGTCCACGGCCACCGCTTCATGATTAAATCTGCCCATGGCCTTGATGGGAACCGGATCTGCCAACCGTATTTTGTCAGAGGCTGGCACCTCGAAGACATATCCATGGTCCTTCTCCCCATTGCCGTCGCTGGCTCCGGCCCTGAGGGTGCTTTCTTCACAGGTGAGCCAGGAGTTCCAGGGCGTGATGCCCCCGGCACAGTTTCTAACCGTACCGGCAAGACTTTGGAACTGCTTCTCCAGCGTTCCGGTCTGTTCGTTATACACAAAGGTAGTGGTGCCTCCCAAAGCCGGAACTACGCCTTTTCCAAAATCATAGAATTGTTCAGGATTTAACGCCGCGCGTAATTGTTCCATACTTCCAAAACCGCTGTTTTCGAAGGTATCCGGGTTTAACTCGTGGTTGCGCACGACAATGGTGCGGTTTCCCCTTCCCTGAAAGGCGCCCATACCGTCTGCGGCACCGGGCAAAAACAGGCCATCGTCCATTTTGTCGCCTTTGGTGGAAATGATCTTGTAGCTAAAACCTTTGGGCAGGTTTATCAATCCTTTTGGATCCTTTTGCAAAGGTCCGTATCCGGCGCGGGCTTCCGCAGCCAATGTGGCATGCGCGGGGTAGATAAACTGAGACAATCCCATAAATCCCAGGGTGGCAATTCCGGAGGATTTGATAAATTTCCGCCTGGAGGCGTGAGAGGCTAGATGCTTCATTTTGGTATGCTTTACTTTATTAGTGGATGTCTTTTTATGAGTGGAATAGTTGAAAGTGTAGGAGTTGAAAAGTTTGCTTCGCCAGCACGGTCAATTTTCCAATCTCTTCAACTTCTCAACTCTTCAACGCTTCAACAGCGGAAAAATAGAAGAATGGAATTTGGAATAAATGGGAGTGCTGATCTATAAGAACAATCTCCATAAACTTTTCAACCCTCAACCCTTCCACTTATTTAGGATTATACGCTTCTTTGTATTTCGACCAAATTTCATAAATAGGATCTCCCTTTGAACTTTTGCCGCTGTGGTGCCACTGCCCGTCTTTAAGTTCGTATTCAAATTCTAAGGTAGCGCCTACTCTGCTGTCGTCCCTCGAAAAGAATTTTATATTTTCTTTATATATTCCATTCGATGCGGAATAGGTACCTCCACCGGTGCCGCTGAATTCCTTGGTTTCGGAATTAAACGCGATCCACTGGAACCGTCCGCCACCCAGGATTTTTACCGTCCTTCTGGCACCCGGCGTCATTTGGTTGACTTTTCCATCCACCCTTCTGCCCGTAATTACCCAATTGCCCGTAAGATCATCCTCACGGTCAGACAGTTTCTCCCATATTTCGATCATGTCCCTTCCTTGTTGGCTGGCGGAAATGATTAGCTTTTCTCCCTTCAAATCCAGATGGTAGGAATGACTTTTCCCTATCCCTTCGGGTTGGGCGGTGTTAAAATCCATAACCTCCACATATTCGTTGCCGTCTATGGTGTATTCTCCGCCACCCGCACTCAGAAATTTGTTGGAACCAAGTTCCTTGGCTCCGTAGGAAAAGTACCCGTCCTGATAGATCTTAACGTGTTCCTCCTTATCCACCGGTTGCCCGTTTCTATGGGTCAGTTTCCAGGCTCCTTCGATATCCTGTGCGTGCAACAAAATGGACAGAAACAACAGGGGTAAAATCATGGTCACTTTCATAATGCTGGTTATTTTTTCAGATTCCCAATTTAATAATTTAATCCCCACAATAAAAGAAATATAAATTAAGGAATGGTTATTTTAAACGGGCTATTTTTTATCGTTCCGATAAATGAAATATCTGTCCTGCCATTGTGCAACTATACATTTCGTAGTAATGCGTCAAGGGAGAAATGGAAACGGCTTTTAATGAAGATCGGGGACGATCCAGTCCCCATAATTTTTAATGGGAGAATAAAACCTTAAAAAATGTGCCCGGGGAGAGACTCGAACTCTCAAGGGATTTCTCCCAACGGCTTCTGAGACCGCAACGTTTACCAATTTCGCCACCCGGGCATTTCCAAATGATTTGGGTCAGCAAATATATTATTTCCATCCCATTTGATGCATGGAATTCCGCATTTTTTTTAAAATAATCTATTCAAAGCCTCCTTCTCTTACCAGCGGACGCTGGGCCGGCCAGGGCCGGGGTTTCCCGGTGTCCGGGTCCAGGGGCATCATCCGTTTCTCCCTGGATGTTCTTTCAGGATCCTCGCTTGCCATATACGCTAGAATAGCTGTCAAAATCACATTATTCCGCACCTCATCAAAAACAATCTTGTCATAGGTATCGCGGTTCGTATGCCAGGTGTAAGTACTGTAATCCCAACTCAGGGAGCTAAGGTTAAACGCGGGCGCACCCACGGCCACAAAGGAGGCGAAATCGGAGCCTCCCGAGCCGGGAATTCCGGGAAAATCAGTCCGGATGTGGCCCCGGATCTCCTCCGGCAGCTCCTGTAGCCAGTTGCCAAGATACTCATAGGCATGCAGGAATCCCTGCCCGGTAATATTGACCACCCTGCCGGTACCGTTGTCCTGGTTAAACAAAGCCTGCATGTTTTTAACGATCTCCGGGTTGTCCTCGACAAACGCTCTGCTCCCATTCAGCCCCTGTTCCTCGCCTCCCCAATGCCCGGCAAGGATTGTCCTTTTTGGATTGGGATAAATCTTCTTCAGGATCCGCATCGCTTCCATCATGACCATCGTACCGGTAGCATTGTCCGTGGCGCCGGTGCCCCCATCCCAGGAATCAAAATGTGCCGACAATATCACATATTCTTCCGGCTTTTCAGTTCCTTTCATTTCCGCTATGGTATTGAATACCGGCACGCGGCCCAAATCCCTGGACTCCGCCAGGACCCTGATGGTGGGGTTATCGCCATTCTCTACCATCCTGAATAGCATGCCGTAGTCTTCCAGTGAGATATCCAGCGTAGGTATGCTTTTGGTAAAGGCGCCAAAAATCTTGTTCACGCCAAACCCACCGGACCAGTTGGACATTAAAATGCCCGCAGCACCGGCTTTTTCCAAAGCCAGGGGCAAGGTGCGCCGGTCCAGCCCCGTCCTGGATATTCTCCGGTTCCAATCCACAGTGGCCCTTTCTCTTTCCTCTATTAGTTTTTCGTACAACTCCGGGGTGGCATATTCCTTCAGGTTGTAATCAGGCCTGCCGGAAGGCTGCATCATGGAGATCAGCACAAACTTCCCTGTCACCTGTGGCAGCCATTGTTGAAAGGCGGTAGAATCCTCAAGATCAGGAATAATGATCAGCTCTCCCGTCATTGGTCCGTTTGGCGTGCCGGGGCTCCAGGCCAGTTGCATTCCCTCCAGGCTTGCCACCCGGGGAGAAAGCAGGTCAA
>DATGOS010000080.1:0-8173 GCA_035305725.1 Cyclobacteriaceae bacterium | reverse complement strand
ACCACCACGATCCAGGGCATTTTTCTCCATCGCCCGCTACCGCCAATCACGCCTGCGACCACATCCACCAGATAAGCGATGGCACCCAGGGCCGCATCGGGGATAGGCAGTATGTTGGACACGCTGGAATTGAGAATTTTTTCACTTCCCGATCCAAAGAAAGGCTCCCAGACGGAGGGTAAGATTTCTAACTGATACAGGGCCAGGTATGTAGCGATTCCCGTTCCTATCAGCGCCAGTATTATGATCGGTATCCGCTGATCCCAGGTAGACGGGTTGTATTCCCAGCCCGGTGGGGTATTTTCTGCCGATTTTGTTGGGGAAGTACCCTCCATATCCTACATGTTTATTGTTTTTGCTCCTGTTTGTCTTTAATTCCGGATGCGTCCATCTTGTTCTTTTTATACCATGCCAGCGGATCGGCTTTTAGGTTTTCAATAATTGCGGGAAGGGTATCCATTAACCTGTGTTTGGGTTCCCAGCCCAGCAGATCTTTGGCTCTGGAGACATCCAGCTCATAATGGTCATCCGCCCGGTCAATCATCCAGGGTTTTATAAACGGGTCTCCAAATAAGTCCTGGGCCCAGGCTCCGGCTTTGGCCACGGGTTTGGGGATTTCAATAGTTTTCCAGCTATCCCCATGGATGAGCATGCCCATTTTTTCCTGCAGGTCCTGATAACTGGGTGTCTCGGGTTCTCCAATATTGATGGCGATTTCCTCCGGCAGTCCATTTCTTTTTTCCACGGTCTTTACCAAAGCATCAATTAAATCATCCAGATGAAGAAAAACATTCCCATGGGAGGCGTCGCCGGAAAAAAAGTAACTGGTGAAATCCTTCTCATAAATCCGCTGGATCTGGTTGGCGATGGGAATGGAATTGCCTTCATCGTTGTAGACCCCCGCGAGGCGCAAAAGCACTACAGGGATCCTGCCCTTTTCCCGCTTCACCACCGCTTCGGTATCTACCTTTGACTGGGGATATTCCCAATTCGGCGCCAAGGGGCAGTCCTCGTCGATTTTTTGCCCCGGCGCTGTGGGCTTATAGATGAGATTTGTACTTGAAAACACGAACTGTTCCACCTCAAATTCTCGGAGGGCTTTCAGGAGCCTCTCCGTGCCTTTGACGGTAACTTCTTCATAAAGTGGACTTGGTCCCCCCGAGAAATCATAAAACGCGGCAAGATGCACCACTGAGGCGATTTTTCCCCCATAAGCATACCGCACTCTGTCCAGCCCCATTTTTATGCTTCTTTCTGAGGTAATGTCAAACCCGATATGTTCTGATTTGACCGGAGGAAACGGATTTCCTTTAACATCCAGGCCTATGACCTGATATTCGTCCTGAAAGCGTTCCGTCAATCTTGACCCGATCAGGCCACTGGCGCCTGTGATCAACACCAGTTCTTTTTGGGCAGGTTCATTATTTGGAACGTGCTGGTTTCTTTGGTTTTGGTCAGCCATAATTTTCCGAAAAAGGATGCACAACAGTATGAGTATCTGTGACAAATATTATACCAAGGCAGCAGCGGCCGAATGATTCCAGCGCAACATCCATCGGCCCCGACGGAACATTTCTTCAACATTTTTATGAAGCAGGGTGCGCTTTCGTGCGGTTCGGGAGCGTAAAATTAGGATTTTCCCGGTCCCAGGGGTTGCTCCGGCAGTACTGGTATAAAAGTTGGTAGATATAAAGGCAACAGGCAAGACGGTATTACATGCATGGCTGATTTTCGAAGCAGCCATTGCCCCAACAGTAAAAAAAGCCTATCAAAACTTAAACCGATAAAAAGATGGTCTTAAAAAAGCTATTCAACAAAATTAAAGAAGAAAAAGAGGTAATACAGGGAGAGGCTACAAAAGACAAGACCTATTCCAGTGAAAACACTTTCCTTACCGAAGAAGACGCCATCAGGGAATTCAAACGCTCCGTCCGCAAGCTGTTCCATGTGAACCGCTGGTCGGAAATGCCCGGCATCACCTCTTCCTTTATCCTTTACCATCCCAACGGCACGGAGAAAGAGGCTGACAAACCTGCGCTTCGGGACTATGTTAAAATCATTCTGCCAGGGCCGGTGCCGGAAAATTGGGTAGTGGTATGGGATATCCAGGAGAAAGACGACCTGGCGGAATTTACCGTCAGCCCCAGTACCAACCCCACCAAAAGAGGCGAAGGCGAGAAAGAAATTGAACATTTTTTTATCAAGGAAGCCAGCAGCACCTTCAGGGTAGAACGCAGGGGTAAAAGCATCATTGCTTTTGAAATCGGCAAAAACGAAGGAATCAACAACGACGAAAAAGAGGCGGGTGACCGACAATTGATCAACACCCTGATTGCCCAGGGCGGTTGGGCCGGTGTGCAAAAATTCCAGTGGAACAAGCTGACCGACTATCTGGTCCATAAAATCGAAATCGAAAACAAATAAAAAACCCTGTAAATAGCCACTTCCATGGATCTCGAAAAAAACATTGTCCCCAAGGAAAAAGGAGTTGTGGTAATCACCGGGGCTTCGGCCGGCGTGGGAAGGGCCTGCGTCCGGGCCTTTGCCGACCGGGGTTATGCGGTTGCCATAATGTCCCGGGGTGAGGAAGGCATGGCAGCGGCGCAAAAAGAGGCAGCACAAAGAGGCCAACGGGCCGTATTTTTAAAGGTGGACGTGGCGGACGCGGAGGAGGTGGAAGCGGCCGCGGAAAAAATCGAACAGGAACTTGGCCCGATCACAGTCTGGGTCAACAATGCCATGAACAGTGTCTTCAGTCCGATAAAGAAGATGCGGGCGGAAGAATACAAGCGGGTAACCGGGGTTACTTACCTGGGACAGGTCAACGGGGCGCTTTCAGCCCTCAAGAGAATGTTGCCCCGGGACAAGGGGTGCATCGTGTTTGTAGGTTCCGCCCTGGCCTACCGGGGAATTCCTCTACAGTCCGCCTACTGCGGGGCAAAACATGCCGTGGAAGGATTTTATGACTCGCTTCGTACGGAGCTGATGCACGATAAGAGCAAGGTAAAAATTTCCACGGTGCAGTTGCCTGCATTGAACACCACCCAATTCGGCTTTGTCAAAAGCCGCTTGCCCAACAAACCCAAACCGATGGGAACGATATACCAGCCCGAGGTGGCAGCCGACGCCATTGTCTTTGCCGCGGAACACGGCCGGCGGGAGATCATCGTTGGCTGGTCCACCCTTAAAGCCATTGTAGGCAACAAAATCGCTCCGTGGTACGCCGATTGGGTATTGGCCAAAACAGGCATCCAGGGCCAGCAAACAGATGAACCGGAAGACCCCGACAGGAAGCACAACCTTTGGGAACCCCTTCCGGGGGATCATGGTGCCCATGGACCTTTTGGAGACGGCGCCAAGACCTTTAGCTTTGTGCTTTGGCTGAGCAAAAACAGGATGGTGTTTTGGGGAGTCCTGCTGTTGTTGCTGCTTTGCCTGGTATTTTGGATCATCTTAGACTGATTTTTTTTAATCCGCATTGGATATACGCACGTTTGTTAGGGGATTATTCTTTTTGGAGTCCTCCCTTCGGAAAATAAAACGCGGTATTTTTTGTATTATCCATGCATAAAAATGTATCTTTCCTTTTTAATTGCTTTTCGATGATTTTCTAGTTTTACCTGATTCCATGAGCGAGAAGTTGAACAGTATTATGTTGGTCGATGATGATCTAATCACAAACTTCCTTCATAGCAGGTTGATCAAAAAACTCAACATCAGCTCCTCCATCGTGGTCACCGAAAACGGGGAGGAGGCATTGGACTACATCTGTCAGCATGATCCTCCGGACGTTATCCTCCTTGACCTCAACATGCCCGTTATGAACGGCTTTGAGTTTCTTAAGGTATTTTACAAAAAGTATAAGAATAAAGTAAAAACAAAAGTTATTGTGTTGTCCTCCAGCATCAGCCGCAAGGACAGATCTATCGCCTCCTCTTATGGCGTTCCATTTTTAACCAAGCCTCTAAGCGCAGACGAACTCTTAAACGCCCTGTAAGCATGAACACAACCCATTCCTGGCCCAGTTTACCAATCATTTTATCCCTGGCCATGCTGTTCTATTCTTTTTCCGCACTGGCTTTGGAAGATTCCCCATCAAAAGGCGTTACCGCGCATAGGGGTAATTCTGGCGAACATCCCGAAAACACCCTCCCTGCGTTTGAAAGTGCCATCGCTTTGGGTGTGGACTGGGCGGAGCTCGACATTCACCGAACGAAAGACGGAAAAGTGGTGGTGGTTCATGACCGCAACACGGCACGGGTGGGAGACAAGAATTTGGAAATCACGTCCTCCACCTACGAGGAGCTTCTTGCCGTAGATGTGGCGGCCGGCTTCCGGAAAGCCCACAACAAAACCCTGGAAGAATGTCCTGCCCAAACCATCCCGCTGCTGGAAGATGTTCTGGCGCTCTTTGTCGGCCAAAACCGAACCAAGCTTTCCATACAGCCCAAAACGGATGTGGTCGCGGAAGCCATCCGGATCATTAAAAAAATGGATGCCGAAGATGTCGTGGGCTTCAATGACGGCAACCTGGATTATATGTCTAAGGTAAAGGAACTGGCGCCACAAATTCCGGTATTTTGGGACCGGCCGGCGGAGGCGGACATAGACAGGGACGTTCAGATAGCACGGGAAAAGGGATTCGAAGCATTGGTCGTGCACCATCAAGGACTTGACCCGGCAAAAATCAATAAAATAAAAGCCGCTGGCCTGGAGGCTGGTGCCTGGACCGTCAATGAACTTCAGTCCATGAAGGAGCTATTGGTCATGGGGGTGGAAAGAATCTATACCGACAGGCCCCGGTTGTTGATGGCCATCCAACCGGATCCGGGGACCATCGTCAGTGAAGGCACCTTCACCGCGCACCTGCAAGGGATTTGCGTGGATCCGGAAAACAACATCTACTGGAGCTGGACCAATGAGCTGGCCAAAACGGACAGGAACGGCAGGCTCCTTAAAACCGTTAAGGCACCCTCCCACCAGGGCGACCTCTGCTTCAAGGACGGGAAAATATATGTGGCGGTCAATCTTGGGGCCTTCAACCGCCCGGCGGGGCAGGCGGACAACTGGATTTTTGTATATGATGCCGCTACGCTGCAGGAGCTGGAAAGAATTGCCGTACCCGAAGTAGTCCATGGCGCGGGGGGCATTGCCTTCCATAAGGGAAAATTTATCGTGGTCGGAGGCCTGGTTCCCGGCATTGACGAAAACTACCTCTATGAGTATACGGAGGACTTCACCTTTGTCCAGCGGCATGTTCTTGCCAGCGGCTACACCCTTTTGGGCATTCAGACGGTCACGTATGAAAACGGTAACTGGTGGTTTGGTTGCTACGGCAACCCGGCGGTCCTGCGTCAGGCGGACGAATCGTTTCAGTTGGTCAATAAGGTTAATTTTGATGCTTCTTTGGGCCTTGCGGGGCTTCCTGACGGCAAGATACTGATCGGCACCAATACCCGGATTCCGGACGTAGGTTATGTAGGCAGGGCGGTGATAATGTCCCGGGATAAAATGGTTTCCCCATAACAACAGCCGAACCTGAAAGGGCCTCATGAAAAATTTGAACAGTTTGGCACTCTTGGGTTTGCGTCTTCTCTTTAGCTACTTTATAACTTCCCAAATTCACTGGCAAGTTCTGATTTTAAATTCAGTTTGGTAGTTCGAGAATTGGTCAACCCTAAAATACCTGGTGACCTGTTTTGATGTTGGAGCTCAAGATTCCGGGGACTTTGCGAGAAACCGATTATTTAATATATTTATGCTTCATCTCCAGTTTAAATACGTTAAAAATGTTTTTCAGGGAAAGCATGCACTTGTTTTCCCCCGCATCCTTTATGGTTCAACAATCCCGGATTTGAATTTGCTCCTATGTCGGTTGATAAGAGTTTTTCCTTTTTAGTCCTTCTTGCAGTAATTTTTACAGGTTCCTGCACCAATCAGGGTATCCGAAACGCGCCAGAGGCTGCCCTGTCCACCTTCGAACTTGCCGAAGGCTTTCAGATCGAACTGATTGCCGCCGAACCGTTGATCGCCGATCCCGTGGCGATGGAAATCGATGAAAATGGAAGCATGTACGTGGTGGAAATGCACGGCTATCCTCTGGATAAAAGCGGATCGGGAAATGTTAAACGCCTGGAAGATACGGACGGCGACGGGATCATGGACCGGTCCTGGATTTTCGCGGACAGCCTGCAATTTCCCACCGGCGTTATGCGCTGGAAAAAAGGAGTACTGGTGACGGATCCGCCTAATTTGCTTTATTTCGAAGATACGGACGGCGACGGCCGGGCAGACCGGCGGGACACTGTCCTGACAGGCTTTGCAGTTTCTAACCCCCAGCACAATTTCAATTCCCCGGTGTTTGGTCTGGACAACTGGATATATCTTTCCAACGAACCGGCTACCGTTGCTAAAGTATTTACCAAGGAATTCAGTGACCTTGGAAGCGAGGTGCGCTATCATAAAAAGGCAGGCCCTGTTTTGCCCCCAAACGCCGGAGGGAGAAGGGTGAGGCTGAAACCGGACGCGCTGGATCTGGAAGCCCTGTCCAGCAGAAGCCAGTTTGGCCAAACCACCGACCGTTGGGGAAGGCACTTGCTGGTAAGCAATGCGAACCACATCTTTCATGAAGTGATTCAGGAAAAATATTTAAAAAGAAACCCCAGCCTTCTTATTCCGGGAGCAACGGTTTCCGTGTCGGACCATGGCCCCGCCGCCGAAGTATATCCCATTACCCAAAACCCGGAGCATCAACTGCTGACCGATCTGGGGGTGTTTACGGCAGCCTGCGGCATCTATGCTTATATGGGAGGTTTGTTTCCGGATTCTTTTAAGGATGCGGTTTTTGTGGCCGAACCGGTCGGTAATCTGGTCCATGTCGATATTATAAAACCATCGGGTGTAACCTTCTCCGCCACCAGAATGTTTGAACAACGGGAATTTTTGGCCTCCACGGATCCCTGGTTTCGGCCAGTCAATCACTATGTGGGGCCTGACGGTGCCTTGTATGTGGTGGATTACTACCGTCGGGTAATTGAGCATCCCGAGTGGATGGCCGAGGATGCCGCGACTTCCGGCACCCTATACGACGGGATCGACCGGGGCAGGATTTACAGAATCACCCCCACGGGTACTCCGCCAGCATCCTGGACCAAGGGGCTGGACCTGGGCACCGCTGATGATGCGGAATTGGTAAAATCCCTCGCCAATCCCAACCACTGGTACCGGAGAAACGCCCAGCGGATGCTATTGGACCGTAAGAATCCCGAAGTGGTACCCCTGTTAAAGGAGATGGTGCGTGCGGGGTCTGAGGCATATGGAAGGCTGCATGCCGCCTGGACTTTGGAAGGGCTGGGGGAATTGGGCAGAGAGGAGGTTTTGGCCATGCTGGAAGACCCCGAAGCCGGAATTCGGGAAAACGCGATTCGCTTGGCCGAAGGTTTTTTAGCAGAGGATGCGGAGATGGTGCGGGCGTTGCTTTCCTTACGGCAGGACGCCGACGCGCGGGTAAGGTTCCAGTTGCTCTGTACCTTAGGGGAACTGGATGGACCGGATATAAGGGAAGTCCGGGAACAGATGCTCTTTAGTGACCTAGAAGATCCCTGGATGCAAACCGCTGCCTTGTCCGCCAGCAAGGCTGACTATAAAGGACTTCTGCAATCTGCCATTAATCAATTTGAAACGCAGGATTCAGATGCCGCGGGATTAATCCAAAGGCTTGCGGATATGCTAGCCGCAGGTAACCGTGCGGACCAGGTACGAGCATTGATTCAACGGGCTTTAACGGGCAATACAGACGGGGGCCTGGGCTGGAAGACTGCTTTGCTCAGCGGCTTGGCCCAGCGGAACCGTGGAGAACATTTTAGAAGTCCGGACTTCGAGGCGGAAAGGGAATTACTCTTGAAGGCCATTTTTTCAACCCGATCCCCGGAGATACGCCGCGCAAGTCTTGACCTGCTGAAGCAAACAGGTCTTCCCAGGGGCGAGATCGTGCAAAATACTGTTGAAAAAGCACATGCATTGATCTCGGACCCAAGCGCTGATGCTTCAGAACGGGGCCTGGCGGTGAGGTTCGTCGCTTTGGCAGATTTCGAAGCTTCGGTGGACCGGCTGATGGGATTGCTAAATCCCAGCGAGCCTTTTGAAATTCAAATGACGGTGCTGGAGACCCTTA
>DATGOS010000079.1:0-9922 GCA_035305725.1 Cyclobacteriaceae bacterium | reverse complement strand
AGGTCCTCATCCGCCGACAATTGTTCTATGGTTCCTTCCTTTAGGTTTGCCATGTAGATATAACTGGTGTTTTTGTCATCAAAAAGCATGGACCTGCCGGTATAAGCCACATACGCCAGCGAATTGTCATCCTTGCTCCATGAGGGTGCGGCAACGCGAAGGTCTGTAGGAATGGCCAGGGTTTCTTTACCCTCTTCGAGCAGGTATACCCCCGGATTCTCCCGCTGGGAGACAAAGGCTATTTTATCACCGCTGCTGGAAAAAGCGGGGTTTGAGTCATTGGCCGGATCCGTGGTCAGTTGCCGGAGGTCCCGGCTGTTTAAATCAAGTTTCCAGATATCATAGTTGCCACTTCTGTCGGAGGAAAAAATCACAGAACTCCCATCGGGTGACCAATGGGGTTCACGGTTATCGCTAATTCCAGAAGTGAGCTGCGTCAATCCCGAGCCGTCTTTGTTGATGGTATAAATATGGTAATTACCGTCCCGGTAGGAATGAAAAACCAATTGCTGCCCGTCCGGAGACCAGGCAGGTTCATGGCAGTCACCCATTTCATCCGTGATGGCATCGGCCTTTCCTCCTTGTCTGGGCAGAATCCATATGGTGCCCTGCAATGCCATGGCCAGGGTAGATTCGTCCGGCGAGAGTGCCACAGACATATTTGTCCCTTCCGTAACCTTCACCTCATGGCTGTCCTGGCCAAAAGCAACAATGGAGGGCATGGATGATATACAAGCAACGAGGAAAGGGAACAGTATTAAGTTTTTCATATATCTAAGGAATAGTTAAAAATCATAAACAGTACGTTATTTTTGATACAATGTCGTCTCAATAGCCTGAACGGTTGTAAATCCGACCAGGGCAGGACAAGATCTTCTAAACAACAATTACAGATTGTTTGCGTCCAGGGCTTTGGCCACGACGGATTCCATGCTTACCGGGATGCCTCCCCGCCGTTTGCTTTCATCGGCGGCTTCCATAAAAACATGGATGGCCAGGGTTTCCTCTATACTTACCGGTGCTGTACCCGTTCTAAAAAAACCCAGCATTTCCCTGATCAGTGGCTTGTGTCCCACATCATTAAATGATCCTGCCTGCAAAATTTCGGAGGTACCATAGGCGACCCCGCTATGGGTTGCCTTGCCCTTGCGGATGCCCCGGTAAGTGCCCAGCCGATCGCCGTCCCAGGTGCCTACAACAATATCCGTATTAGGTGTATGGGTCCGCTGCACGGTATGGCAGTTTTTCCCCATAATCGTAAACAGTATCTCGACCCCGTGAATCCCGTACCAGTAAAAGTCCGGATGGGATGCTTCCAGGGGGGCTGCGCTGTAGGCGTCCGCCCCGCATACCTCTCCTATATCCCCGCTCCGCGCTGCCTGGGCACCCAGCAGATACCGGGTGGGGGAGGAGGAAAACAAGGGTGTGTTATACTTTCGGGAGGCTTCCATGATGGCGACAACATCCTGTAGGGAGGCCGCAAATGGCTTGTTGATAAACATCGGTTTGCCCGCCTCGATCACCTGAAGAGCCTGCTCCAGCCGCGGGTGACCGTCAAATGTCATCAGCATCACGGCATCCACCTGTTCCAGCAAATCAGGAATGGAGTCTACCAGGGCTATTCCGTTTTCCTTCATTTTTTCAACGTAAAACGGAATCTGTTTCATGCTGGAAGTGATGTGTTGGCTGCCATAGGGATAAGCTGCCGTTACCTTAAACCCGGCAAATCCAGGATCCCGTTCCGGTTGTACCACATCGTATCCCGGACCCTCAATATAATTGATGTGGCTGAGCATCATGGTCACCTGGGAAGTATCAAGCCCGATGATGCCAATTTTGGCAGTTGGAGGCAGTGTATGCCGCGGCAAAGGGATTTTTCCCAGTGCATCCAGCCCTATCCCTGCCAGTGCGGCTGTGGAAATAAATCTTCTTCTGTCCATATGTCTCAACTCAATTTGTAGGATGGTAAAAGATCTTCCGGATGTACTAATTTTCCGGAAGGTTAATTTCGTCATCAATGCGCCCCTGCCTTACTGTTCCGGATCAGGCAGCGCAAACGCTACATAAGCATCGCCGGATTTGGTTTTCATTCTCCCTCCCCCACAGGCGATAACCACGTACTGTTTGCCGTCTACGCTGTATACTGATGGTGTGGCATACCCGCCGGCGGGAAGATCGGTCTCAAAAAGCAATTCACCGGTGTATTTGTTGAAGGCACGGAACTTTTCATCGCGCGTGGCGCCAATAAAGACCAACCCGCCAGCCGTAACCACGGGGCCTCCCCAGTTTTCTGTCCCTGTATGGATTCCTTTTGCCTTAAATTCCGGATAATCGCCCAGGGGATTCTTCCAGGCGACATCACCTGAATTTAAATCAATTGCAGTAATCGTTCCCCAGGGAGGGGTGATGGCAGGATAACCTTCCAGCGTTAAAAACTGCTTGAACCCGCCAAATCTGTACGGGGATTCGTAAAAGGGGTCGGAAGGCGTTTCTTTCTGGACAAAGCCTTGTCCATGTTTGTCGGTCAGATCCAACAGATAAGAGGCTAGCGCGGATTTTTCCTGATCGCTGAAGTAGGCAAAGGAGGGCATCATTCTTCGTCCCAGCGTGAGGATTTCATCGAATTCTTCCTCGCTCATCTTAGTGTTCAGGTGTTGGAGCGGTGGAATATTGCCCGTGCCTTCAAGTTCGGCACCATGGCAGGCTTTACAGCTCCTGTTGTAAATAGATTTTCCGGCCTCCAGGTAGGTCTGGGTAGCGCGAGGTTCAGGATCGTCTTTGACATCCGTCATGACCACTACCCAGGGCAATTCGGTGGCATTGATGTAAAGAAGCCCAGTCTCCGGATCAAAGGCGGGGCCGCCCCATTCCGCCCCTCCTGTATACCCCGGCAATACTACAGTACTCTGAAGCCCCGGGGGAATGTACATGCCGCCGGATCTGTAGGAAAGAAACCGCTCCCTTAATTCCTGATAGGAGGAATCCGGAATCAAATTGTTCAGGTCAGCTTCGCTAAATTCCTGCCGCACAAACGGAGGAATCACCGTGGGGACGGGCTGGGTAGGAGAGGCCTTTTCTCCTCTAAGTTCGGAGGGTGGGAAGGGCTGTTCGATGATGGGATAAACGGGTTCGCCCGTTTCCCGGTCCAATAGGTAAATAAAGCCTTGCTTGCTCACCTGTACCAGGGCATCAATGGATTTTCCATCTTTCCTGACCGTCACCAGTGCCGGGGAGGTGGGAAAATCGTAATCCCAAAGGTCATGATGCACGCCCTGAAAATGCCATATATATTTTCCGGTGGCCGCATCAAGCGCCAATATGCTGTTGGCAAAAAGATTGTCTCCCAGCCTTTTACCTCCGTAAAAATCAGGAACGGCGGAACCGGTGGCCGTATATACTACGCCGCGTTTTTCGTCCAGTACCAGACCTCCCCAGGCATTGGCTCCGCCCACATAACGGTACGCTTCCGGATCTTCCCAGGAGTCGTGTCCTACTTCTCCCGGTTTTGGAATTGTCCTGAACATCCATTCCATTTTGCCCGAATAAACATTATAGGCCCGGATGTGCCCGGGGGCAGATTCTTCTCCTTCGGAAAGGCTGGATCCCATAATGATCAGGTCATTGTAAATAATCCCCGGCGAGGTTGAAGTGACGCGGAGGTTGAGTACATCCCTTTCCAGATCCAGCCCATCATGGAGGGATACCCGGCCTTCATTGCCAAAGGAACTTACCGGCGCACCCGTTTTGCTGTTGACACAGATCAAGGAGGACCCTACCGTGTAAAAAATCAGGTGCTCGCCGTTTTCCTGCTTTTTCAACGCTATCCCCCTGCAGGCGTTGATGCCGTAACTTCGCCTTCCTTCCTCATCCTTCATCATGATGTCGCTGGGATCAAACATCCATAATTCCTCTCCTGTTGCGGCATTCGCCGCGAAAAGTTTTAATTTGGGAGACACCCCGTACAGGATTCCGTCAACGATAAGGGGATTCGCCTGGATCTGTCCGGATTCGCCGCCGTCCTTGGTATGGTAAGTCCAGGCCACCTGCAGGTTATGTACATTGCTTGTGTCAATTTGATCCAGGGCCGAATATTGCATCCTTTCCTTACTTCCGCCATAGACTTCCCATTCCCCCCTGTTCCTCTCGGTTTCGCAGGATATGAACAATAACGCCGCGGACAACAGGAGCCCGGACCTGATTCTTTGTCCATGCAGAACCGGCTCTTTCGAAAAAAAATCAATCATTTTAACTTTTTTAAAAACGGTAATAATTTATTCTAAGAAAATATTCATTTTACAGCGACATCCCAGACTTTGGCCAACCGGGATTTCCCGCCAGGGCCCTCTACCCATAAGGTCACCACATAATGACCGGGATCCGCATAGGAATGAACCGGATGTTGCTCGGTGGAGGTGTTTCCGTCTCCAAAATCCCACTTCCAGGAGCTGATATCGCCCATAGACTGATCAATAAACGACACCTGACGGCGGTTCATGTCCGTCACCAAAAAGGACCACCGGGCGTCAATGGCTTTCTGAAATTGCTTTTCCAACGGCATCAGCCGGAATGGCAGCAAATAATCGGCGTTGCCGTACATGGTACGTTCCCGGCTTAGGTTCCAAAACCCGTTGTAATGCTTTGCCTCTACATCGTCATAGTCCAGCACTGCCCAACTTAGCCCTATATGCTTGTTTTCATACAGGGTGGATTCAACGGCCCTTGATGGCCCCTCAGGGCCGGCATAGTCAAAGGGCGTAATCCAGAACTCCAAAATTAGTTTTCCCGGTTCCCCCGGCTCAAAGTCATAGCTGTATGCAGCATTGGCATAGGGGAGGTCCTTGATCCAGGGCTGGCTGCCCCATACCATTGCCCATTCTTTCCCGCTTGCGGGCGTGAAAATATGATAATTTTGTGCATGTACGCCATGAAAGGAAAAATAAGCGTCCATACGTTCCAGACTTTCATTGGGATGAAAGGAGCTGATGAACGGGCCTCCCGACTGGTCCCCGTCCACCACCACCTCAAAAATATCATTGTGCAGGTCCGTCCGGGAAAAATCCCAGTAATCATCATAGGCCTCATAAAGAAAATACAGCCTGTTCATGCCCTTCACCCAGCCCACTTTGACCCGCACATCCAGATTTTCCGGATCCGCGCTCAAATGCCGGACACTGTCCTCCCTGTCATCAAATAGCTCGTCCATGCCGACCAGGTAGGATTCGTCCACGATTTCCCAGTCTGCCGGGTTTCCGTCGATGGTGGGGATTTTGTCAGCCGGAAATTGGAAAATTTTAAACTGACGGTTATCCTGCGCCGACAGCAGATTCCAAAACAGGCAGCCAAACAGGAGCAACAAAGCAAACCGGGCCACCCGTTGCGTTTTAAATCCCATAGAATTTTACCGCATTGTCATGAAACAGTTTCTTCCGATCTTCAAGGCTGTGTTTTTCCACCACCTCTTCCAAAATTCCCACCCAGGTCTGAATGTCCGTACGCCGCAGGCACCATGGCCAGTCGGAGGCGAACATTACCCGGTCCGGACCGAATATGTCCAGACACTGGTCAATGGCGGGCCCCAGGTGTTCGGCGTCAAGCGGGTAATTCGGAACCCGGGTGACAATGCCGGAGATCTTACAGACCACGTTCTTTTGAGCCGCCAGGGCCGACATATCTTCCACCCATTGGTCCGGATCGTGGTCCGCTTCCTCTTTGCGGCCCGCAAAAGCCCGTGGGTCAACGTTCCCGCAGTGGTTTACCAAAAACCGCGTACCGGGGCAGGCTTTGGCCAGGGCAGCCATATGGCCGAGCCAGGAGGGTGATACCGTGAAGTCGAAACTCAGGTTCATTTTTCCCAAAGCCTGGATATTTTCCACGATCTTGTCCTCCTGTGTCTGCTCGGGGGATTTAAAGGAGCTTCTTATTCCTTTTATGGGGGAATCTATAAATTGTGCCAGGTAATCTTTGAAGTCTTCCTCCAGCAAATCTTTTCTTATCACCGCAGCAACCGTAGGATTGTTTTCGTCTTTGCAGAGTTCCAGAGCATACATGGCCTCTTTGTGGCGGTTTTCAGGAGCCACGGCAACCTCCATATATACCGCCTTCACCATGTTGAGGCCCTTGGTGGCTTTTATATAGTTTTTTATGCCGTAATCCCCGGGGACGGGAGGGTTGGCCCAGCCTTTTCCAAACCGCTTAAAATCTGCCAGATGCTGGTGGGTATCTATTTTGGGGATCTTGCTAAAAGGCTTTCCAAAAGCGGACGATATAAAGGAACCATTCATGGTAGCCAGCGCCAATCCTGCCGCCGTAGACAAAAATTCTTTTCTGTTCATAATGCTAAACTTACAATATTCGGTTTTAAATGCTGCTGGATGAAGTTTTTAAATTTACAGCAAATTTTTTTTAAAAAGCAATAGTATCCCACCAGAGGGGAGTGCTTGCTTTGTCCGGCCCGCCAAGCAGGGCTTCCGCAGCGCTTACCGCGGGACCGTTGCTGTTTTTTTCAATATCCAGGAAGGTGATGCGCCGGATCATTTTTTCCTTTGGCACATCAGGGTTATCTGAATTGATTAATGGGTACATTTTCGGATAGCCGGACCGTCTTATTTCTGCCCAGGCTTCATGCGATTCGGGAAATAATGCCAGCCATTTCTGGGTGCCGATTTGTTCACGCTGTTTCGATTCATCATCAGCAAACTTCACCGGGATATCCGTCAACGCGGGCGTGTTGAAATAACCTCCCGGTGCCATGGGCAGGCTTGTGCCGTTTATATAATTGGCGATTACCGATGGATCCGTGACCTCCCAGGTCAACATGGACATTTCTATTCCCTTCTCGTACAGTTCTTTTGCTGTTCCTCCCATGTCCCATCCGTTTACAGCCCCTTCCGCCCTCAGGAAATAGGCTTCCGCAGTATACATACAGGTCTGTGGAGTGGTATTCATATTGATAGGTGCCAGTTTTAGACTCACATCAGAACTGTTTTCAAAGCTGTTTTCGGGGATATTTTGTTGGGCTTGGCTCATTCCATTTCTTACCCCGCGAAACTGCCCATCCGTAACTGCAGGCCTGAAGAATTTCTCCATGCGCGGATCATTGTATCCTTTCAGTAAACTTTCCATGGTGGAACTCATCCTCGATTCATTCCACCCCGACTGGAGATTAAACCCATTCGGAATGGTAGGGGAGACTTCCATGAAGGCATTGTCGCTTAGCTCAGTAAATACTCCACCCGCAACCGCTTTTTCAGCCTCTTCCTTTGCCTTGCCGGGTTCAACGTTTGAAATGCGTAGTGCCAGCCGTAAACGAAGCGTGTTGGCAAATTTTAGCCATTTGGCGTTGTCCCCATTATAGATAAGGTCTTTATCCGCAAAAGACGGCTTGTCCAGATTGTCTTTAAGAAGCGTAGCAGCCTCATCCAACTCCTTGAAAAAATCATAGTAGATATCTTTTTGCGCGTCATATTCGATGACAGTACTTTCTGCACCGATTTGGGAATATGGAATAGGACCCCAATAATCTGTAGTACGGTGTAAGACAAATACCTTCCAAATCCTGGCGATTGCATTGAGGGTCGGTTCCTTGTCCCGGGTTTGTTCGATGATGGTATAAAGAGCAGGCATTGCTGATACATAAGTGTTCCTCCATTGGGAAGAGACCCAGTCCTGTACGATAAGATACCGATGGGACATATGGGCGGGCTGGGTAGACGCAAAATGTTGGGAATATACACCGGCAAACAAAGCAGTCGTGACAATGTAACCTGCGCTGTTTAGCCCCGCCATCACCGCACTGGGGAACAAGCTCCTGTTGTCGGAGGCAGTCAATTCGCTTAACCGTCCGGTATCTGTATTTATTTTTTCAAACTCACCGGTACATCCGCCCTGCACCAGCATATAGGCCGGAATCAGAAGAAGTCCCAGCATCCTTCGGTATTTATTTTTCAAAATATTCATTGATGATTGGAGTCTTGGTTAAAATGATAGTTTTAGATTTAAACCCATACTACGGGTACTTGGCAGGGAGGCAAACTCAACCCCGCCGGAGTTGCCTGTGCCGGTGGCCATTTCCGGATCAAAAGGCGCGGAATTGTGAAAGAAAAACAGGTTTCTTCCTATCAGCGATAGCCTGGCGGATTTTATGAATCCCGTCTGCCTGATCAATTGGTCGGGTAAGGCGTATCCCACGATCAGCTCCCTTAACCGGAGATTGGTGCCGGAATAAGCATACAGGTCACCCACCGGTGTCCAGTTGCCGACCGAGGCCCAAAAACTCTCCGCGGAGATGGTTTTTGTGTTTTTTTCACCGTTCTCTGTATAAGCATCCAAAACCAATCCTTCCTCCCTGCCTTCCAGGGACCGGACAGAGTGTCCGTCCGCGTCAATAATGGCTTGAGTTCCTGAGATCACCGTTCCGCCGTTTCGGTAGTCAATCAAAAAGCTGAGAGAGACATTTTTGTAGGATAGGATATTTTGTAGTCCGGCCATGTAGTTCGGATTATAGTTTCCGACATAAGTATCCTTGCCGGTCAATAATATCCTCCCATCCGCATCCACCAACCGTCGTCCCTGAGCATCTTTTTTCCAGGTCACCATGTACATGTCCCCATAACTTCCACCTTCCGAAGCCCTTATCATTACTTGTCTGTCATCAATAATGGTTGCTGATTTTAACTCATCAGTAAGGCGGACTACTTTATTGACGTTTTTCGCAAAATTTCCCATAATTTCCCAGGAGAAATTCTTTCTCTCTATTGGTGTACCATTGAGGGTCAGCTCTACTCCGGAATTTTTGATCAGGCCGGCATTGATATACTGTGTACTAAAGAGGGATGCAAAAGGCGTGGCTATGGACAGTAACTGGTTTTTTGTTTGGGTATTATAATATGTCACATCAATTCCTAATCTGTTGTCAAAAAAACGCCAGTCCACCCCCGTTTCAAATGACTGTGTTAATTCCGGTTTATAATTCCCCAGGGAACGGACAGTGGGGGTTTGAATTACGCCGCCGGGGGCTACGGTAAAATAATTACGGTCCAGATATTGGGTGCCGCCATAACCCGCGCTTGCTATGGTTGCCCTGACTTTCCCATAAGTTATCCAGGAAGGCAGTTTTGCCATGTCCGATATTATACCTGTTAAGCCTATGGAAGGATAAAAATAAGACTGGTTTTCCTTTGGCAGTGCGGAAGACCAGTCATTTCTGGCCGTCAGATCAAAGTATAAATAATCTTTATAGGAGAGGGTGGTTGTAGCATACACCGATTGTACCTGGGGGGTTCGCCCGTTAAAATCATTTCCCCTCGGATTTTTAGCGTTTTGAATCGCAAAGAAATCCAGCCTTTCCAGCCCGTTGGCATTAAAATTAAAACCTTTATACCTGCTTTCCTGCAGAGACGCGCCCAGATGGCCGGTTAGATTAAAAATACTGGAAAAGTCATGCTGGAAAGATAACAAGGCATCCACGTTTATAGACTCACTGTTAAAGTGTGTTAGCCCGTATACCGCCCCCTGCCCGGCGCTATGATAGGAATCTTCGTACATCCTGTCGTCAGTCTCCCGAATGGTTTTATCAAGACTTCCCCGTAGCTGTAAGTTCAACCAGTCATTGAATTCATAGTTGGCTGAAATCAAACCCAGGATCCGGTCCCTTCTTTCAAAAAACAAATGTCTGTTCAAAGCCCAATAGGGATTGGATAAAAATACGGAGCCGGGCTTCCAATAGCTTTGTTTTCTGTCCCCAAACTCATCAAAATACTCATACTGTTGCATTTCACTGAGGGGTATGGTCACCGGGGCACGGTAAATTCTTGATACCACATCTATCCTTTCATTTAGATAAGGCTTGTTGTCCACCTTTTCAACGACATAAGAGAGCTTGGTAAAAAAGGAAAGTTTTGAAGAAATTGTATTGTTGATTTTC
>DATGOS010000078.1:0-5906 GCA_035305725.1 Cyclobacteriaceae bacterium | reverse complement strand
TCCTCAAACGCCAGGTTCTCCCGCATGGAAAGGCCCAGAATCCTGGAGGCCTCTGCCGCTTCTTCCAGCCTCAGTTCCGGCGTGCCGCGGGTACCCATCTCCCCCCGGGTCAGGTCAAGGATCCCCACCTTGTACCCCTTGGCAATATGGGCCGCCAGGGTACCGGCGCAGGAAAGCTCAGCATCATCAGGATGGGAAGCAATGGCCAGTATGTCCAGTTTTGTCATGCTCTGCCTTCCTTTATTGAAAATCCATTTCCGACAGAAAGCGCTCCGCATCCAGGGCGGCCATACAGCCGGTCCCCGCAGCCGTCACCGCCTGCCTGTAGATATGGTCCTGCGCGTCCCCGCAGGCAAAGATCCCCTCCAGGTTTGTTCTGGTGCTTCCGGGAACGGTGTTTATATAGCCGTTTGCGTCCATGTCCAGATGACCCTGAAACAATTCGGTGTTAGGCTGATGCCCGATGGCGACAAAGAAACCCGTCACCGGCAGTTCCCTGCTTTCTCCCGTAAGGTTGTTTTGGATCCTGATTCCGGTTACGCCCTCCTCGCCCAGCACCTCCTGGGTCTCGTTGTTCCAAAGAATTTCGATTTTAGGGTTGTTCATCACCCTTTTTTGCATGATCTGCGACGCCCTCAACACATCCCGCCGCACGATCATGTACACTTTCTTACAAATGTTGGCCAGGTAGGAAGCTTCCTCACAGGCGGTATCTCCCCCACCTACCACGGCCACCTCCTGGTCCCGGAAGAAAAAGCCGTCACAAACCGCGCAGGCAGATACTCCCTGCCCGTTCAGCCGGGTCTCACTTTCCAGACCGAGCCACTTGGCGGACGCACCCGTAGCCACGATCAGCGTCTCTGCCAGCATGTGCTGCTTGCCGTCTATGGTCACTTTATAGGGCCGTTGGGAAAAATCCACCTCAGTCACCAGGCCGTAATGGATCTTTGTGCCAAAGCGTTCCGCCTGCTTTCTAAAATCCTCCATCATCTGCGGACCCAGCACCCCGTCGGGATATCCCGGGTAATTTTCCACATCATTGGTAATGGTAAGCTGGCCGCCGGGTTGCCCGCCGGTGTACAGGACTGGATTCAGCCCTGCCCGGGCCGCATAGATGGCTGCGGTATAGCCGGCAGGACCGGAGCCCACGATCAATACTTTAACTTTTTCAATATCCTCAGTCATGAATGCGTAAATTTTCAGGCCGGATGATAACAAGCACCTGGCCTAATGCCAATAGCGTTAAAATCATTAAAAAGGGCAGGAAACTTTTTGCTGACACAAAAAATCTGTCTGACCTCTGGTAAACAAAAAAAAGGGTTCAACCCCTTTTTTTATATCTTAAATAATGGTGAAACTTTATCCCAGGTAAGGTTTTAGGGTCTTGCTTCTGGAAGTATGTCTCAATCTTCTGATGGCTTTTTCCTTGATCTGCCTCACCCTTTCACGGGTAAGGTTGAACTTCTCCCCGATTTCTTCCAACGTCATGGCGTGTTCCCCGTTCAGTCCAAAATAAAGGGTGATCACATCCGCCTCCCGCTGGGTAAGCGTGGACAAGGCTCTTTGAACCTCTTTTCTTAAAGAATCATTCATCAGGCCATCGTCCGGCTTGATCTCTCCGTCATTTTCCAGCACGTCCAGCAGGCTGTTTTCCTCACCCTGGACGAAAGGCGCGTCCATGGAAACATGCCGGCCGGAAATCTTCATGGTATCCACGACCTCCCCTGCCGTCACTTCCAACACCTCTGCCAACTCCTCCGGGGATGGCTCCCGTTCAAACCTTTGCTCCAGCTCGGAAAAAGTCTTGCTTATTTTATTTAAGGAACCCACCCTGTTGAGGGGTAACCTCACTATCCTCGACTGCTCCGCCAACGCCTGCAAAATGGACTGTCTGATCCACCACACCGCATAGGAAATGAACTTAAACCCTCTGGTTTCATCAAACCTCTGCGCGGCCTTGATCAAGCCCAGATTTCCCTCATTAATTAAATCACCCAACGACAAACCCTGGTTCTGGTATTGCTTTGCCACAGAAACCACAAACCTAAGGTTTGCTTTGGTCAGTTTTTCCAGCGCAAGCTGGTCGCCTTCCCTGATCCTCTTGGCCAACACCACCTCCTCATCTGCCGTAAGCAAGTCAACCTTCCCGATTTCCTGTAAGTACTTATCGAGTGACTGGCTTTCCCTGTTGGTGATTTGTTTACTAATCTTCAGCTGCCTCATTAAGCTTTTTCTTTCATTTTTTTGGTAAAACTCATTTTATAACAGAAGTAGTCTGAAAATAAGTTCAAATTTTCATAAATGTTTGATAGTTAACAAGGGCAACTAGCTTTTTTTCTCAGGTTTTGGCAGCAATGCCTTTCTGGAAAGCTTAAATTTACCGGTTTTCTTGTCTATGTCGATCAATTTGACTACAATATCCTCACCGGGTTCCAGGACTCCTTCCATGTTTTCCAGTCTCTCCCACTTGATTTCAGAGATATGAAGCAGGCCGTCCTTGCCAGGCATGAACTCGACAAAGGCGCCGAACGGCATTATATTTTTCACCTTTCCGGTATAGGTTTCCCCTATTTCCGGCTGGGCTACGATTCCCTTGATGCGGCTGATCGCTGCATTCATGGAATCCTCGTTGTTTGAAAAAACATTGATTTTGCCCATGTTGTCCTTTTCTTCAATAATGATGGTGGCACCGGTATCTTTCTGGATTTCCTGGATCACCTTTCCGCCTGGGCCAATTACCGCGCCGATCAGTTCTTTTGGAATGGAAATATTGAAGGATCTTGGAGCATGGGGCTTCAGGTCCGGTCTCGGGGCCGCCAATACCTTGGTAATTTCGTTCAGGATGTGCAGACGTCCTTCCCTGGCCTGATACAGCGCTTCTTTCAGCACCGCATAGTCCAGGCCCTCTACCTTTAGATCCATCTGACAGGCTGTGATGCCCTTTTCCGTCCCGGTGACCTTAAAATCCATATCGCCCAGATGATCCTCGTCTCCCAGGATATCCGAAAGAATGGCATATTCCCCTGTACTCGCGTCAGAGATCATACCCATGGCAATCCCGGTAACCGGTGCTTTGATCTGTATCCCCGCGTCCATCAATGCCAATGAGCCGGCACAAACAGTCGCCATGGAGGAAGAACCGTTGGATTCCAGTATATCCGAAACCACACGGATGGTATAAGGGTTTTCTTCTTCGGGAGGAAGGACCTTCTTCAAAGCCCTCATGGCCAAGTTGCCGTGGCCAACTTCCCTACGTCCCGGACCCCGGTTGATTTTAACTTCTCCCGTGGAAAATCCAGGAAAATTATAATGAAGAAAGAATTTGTTGTATCCGGAATGTATCGCTCCGTCTATCATTTGTTCGTCCATCTTGGTGCCCAGGGTACAGGTTGTGACCGACTGGGTTTCTCCCCTGGTAAACACCGCCGAACCGTGTGCGGAAGGCAGATAATCGACCACCGACCATATAGGCCGGATTTCATCCGTGTTCCGGCCGTCAAGCCTTTTCTTCTCCTTTAAGGTGAAGTTCCTGGCGGCTTCTTTATGGATTTTGCTGAAATAGGGACCAATGAGGCTAGTTTCATATTCATGATCCTCTCCCAGGCTTTCCTCAAATGCCTCTTTAATTTCCTTTATCAGGGCCGAACGCTCTGCTTTGTTGGGAATCTGCCGGCTCACCACCTCATAGCATTTATCATAAAGCTCGGCCTTCATTTTATCATAGAGGGCAAGGTCTTCCTTTTCATGGTTGTACGTCCGTTTTACTTCTTTTCCTACCGCTTTGGTAAGCTCGACCTGGACCTGGCATTGCCTTTTGATTTCTTCATGGGCAAACTGTATGGCTTCGATCATCTCATCCTCGGAAATTTCGTTTCCTTCTCCTTCCACCATCAAGATGAATTCCTGGGATCCGGCAACGATAAGTTCCAGGGAAGCTTTGCTCAGTTGTTTGGGGCTAGGGTTGATCACGTGTTTACCGTCGATCTTGGCTACCCTTACTTCAGATATGGGCCCGTTAAAAGGGATATCGGATACCGCCAGCGCAGCGGAAGCCGCCAAACCGGCAAGGCAGTCGGGCAGGACCTCGTCATCGGCCGACATCAACGTGACACCGATCTGGGTATCGGCGTGATAATCATCCGGAAAAATCGGACGAATGGCCCGGTCTACAAGTCTGCTGATCAATATTTCATAATCGGACAATCTGCCCTCTCTTTTCAAAAATCCGCCGGGGATTTTTCCCGAGGAGGCAAATTTCTCCTGGTAATCTACGGACATGGGAAGAAAATCAACATCCTCTCCCGCTTCCTTTTTTGAAACCACGGTAGCCAAAAGCATGGCTTTACCCATTCTCAGGACAACAGCCCCGTCGGCCTGCTTGGCCAATGCACCGGTTTCAATGATAATTTCCCTCCCATCCTCAAGGGTGATGGTCTTGGATATAAGGTTTGGTAACATAAAGTTTTCTGTTAGTGTAAATGCTCGTGAACAGGTTAAAAAATTTTATTTGAGGGCAAAAGAAAAAAAGTAAGGTGCTGTGAGAGCACCCTACCCGTTGATTATTTACGAATTCCAAGGTCAGCTATAATAGCCCTGTATCTTTCAATATCTTTTTTGGTCAAATAATTAAGCAGGCTTCTGCGTTTGCCCACTAATTTCAAAAGTCCCCTTCTTGATGAATGATCCTTTTTGTTGGTTTTCAAATGATCCGTCAAATGCTTGATTCTATAGGTAAACAAAGCAATTTGTGACTCCGGAGACCCGGTGTCGGTATCAGATTTTAACCTACCATGATTTTTAAACAACTCAACTTTTTTCTCTGTAGTTAAATACATGCTTAGTTAATTTATTCTATTTTTATTTGTTAAAACAGGTACAAAGATAGAATTATTATTTTTAAATATAAAATCTGTTATTAAGTTTTATATTTCCATTTTTTGAAAAATCCTCCAGCTTTATTGATGATCCCGTGGTAAAAATCCGCTTCAAATAAACGTGCGTCTTTTCTTGCCTGGGCCAGGAAAAACAGGCCAAACGGAAGCAGGGCCAAAATGGAAAAACAAGTCCCGAACAGCGGGTCGGTAACACCTTCCTTTGCCCATTTTTCTCCGGTAATGGTAAGCATGTAATAAATAATGAAAAAAATGATCGAAAAAAGCACCGGCATGCCCAGCCCGCCTTTTTTAATGATGGCACCCAAGGGAGCGCCTATCATAAACATGACAATACAGGCAAGGGCCTGGGTATATTTTTGATACCAGGAAATTTCCCATCTCCTGCTTTCCCGTTGAAGATTGTCCAGCCGGGTAAAGTTGGTGGAGAAATTGTTCTTCAGGGTGCGGGCGGTATTTAACGCCATGGAAGCCGCCCTGGTCTGGAAGTTGTTTGTATTTAAAACGGAATCCAGCTGCTCACGCTGTTCCGGGTTCAAAACTACCGTGGGCGGAGGCTCGGGCATTTTGGACGGCCGCTCGGGGTCCTGGTTTACGGCGCCCAGCATACGCTCCCTTACAGGATCCCTGAGGAGCGCGAGGTTTTCCGGGGACGCACCGGCCAGCGGATCAGCAACGCCCTCTTCCCCCCCATCGTAGATATCCCCCTCACCGGGTTCTGGAGGAATGCTATCCTGTGCCTGTAGGCGGCTGAGAGAGTCCTGCCGTTCCCGCGCTTCCTGCTCCAGTTGCAGCCGGCGCAGGGAATCGTACACGGCTTTTTTCGCCAATACATCGTCGGGCACTTCGATAGACCTGTTTCGGGTAAAAAAGGTATACACCGATCCGGTATTTATATAGTTGTAGTACACCCATTGGTTAAGTTCCCGGTCCATGGAGTCAAGGTCCTGTTTCAACTGGGCGATATTTTTGATTGAACGGTTGTTTGACCAGAGATCCTCCGGCGTCCTGTTC
>DATGOS010000077.1:0-4889 GCA_035305725.1 Cyclobacteriaceae bacterium | reverse complement strand
TTCCACAACTTCAGGGAGTATATAAAGGTCCCTATAATCAACAAACCTATTGTCGCACCCAGAAGCCTGTTTCCGTACTCGATCCAGGTTTTCACCGGATTAAACTCCCCTTCTATCAAAATAGACTTGTCGTTTTCTATTTCCCGGGCCTTTTTCTCGAAACCCAGCGCATCAAGCATTTCGACGAACCGGTGGTTTTTCTCAACCCGCTTTGCCAGGTATATATCCTGGTAATTTTCCGGAAGCTGCGACACATCGGTGGGAGGTACAAAACTCCCAAAGCATTTGGGCCAGTCTGGACAGCCCATTCCAGACCCAGTGCTCCTCACAACTCCCCCTACGAATATTAAGGCATATACCGCTATAATCGTTATTAAACTGAATCTTCGGAATCTGCCAATATTATTACGATCCTTTTGGTTCATCAATAATCAAGGCTTCGCCTTCTTCTTCCATTATTTCTCTTTCCACCTTCACCAATTCTTTCTCATGGGGAAGATTGGATTCCGGAGTCGCTGCCAGCGGTACCGTCTGAGGAATAAAATCTTCCTTGGATCCCGGTTTGGAGTAGTCATAAGGCCACCTGTACACTGTCGGAATTTCGCCGGGCCAGTTTCCATGGCCAGGATTGATGGGTGTAGTCCACTCCAAAGTATTGGCTCTCCAGGGGTTAGCGCTGGCCCTTCTACCACGGTACATGCTGTAGAAGAAGTTGAACAAGAAGATAAACTGGGCGGCAAAGGTGATGATCGCCGCTACAGATACAAACATGTTCAAATCGGTGTACTTGTCCGTGAAGTCAAAGGTAGTAAAGCTGTAATACCTACGGGGAAACCCTGCGATACCAATGTAGTGCATGGGGAAGAAGACCAAATAAACGCCCACAAACGACAACCAGAAATGGATATAACCCAGTCTATTGTCCATCATCCTGCCAAACATCTTGGGGAACCAATGATAGATCCCGGCCAGCATCGCAAAGAAGGAGGCAGACCCCATCACCAAATGAAAATGGGCCACAACAAAATAGGTATCGTGCAGTTGAATATCAATGGCCGAGTTTCCGACAAAGATCCCCGTCAAACCTCCGGAAATAAAGAACGATACCATCCCAATGGAAAAGAGCATGCCGGGGGTGAATATAATATTGCCTCTCCATAGCGTAGTCAGGTAATTAAACACTTTTACCGCCGAAGGAACCGCAATAATCAAGGTGAGGAACATGAATATCGAACCCAGGAAAGGATTCATTCCCGAAACGAACATATGGTGTGCCCAGACCACAAAGGACAGGATGGTAATGCCCAGCAGGGAAAGAATCATCGCCTTATATCCAAAAATGGGCTTCCTGGAATTGGTGGATATGATCTCTGACGAAATCCCGAAAGCGGGAAGTATTACGATATATACCTCAGGATGTCCCAGGAACCAAAACAAATGTTGGTACAGCACCGCGCTTCCCCCTACATGCGGCAAGGGCTCACCGCCAATATAAATGTCGGAAAGATAGAAACTGGTGCCAAAACTCCTGTCAAAAAATAACAACAGTGCAGCCCCGAACAATACTGGAAACGCAAGCAGACCAACCACAGCGGTCAGGAAAAGCGCCCAAACGGTAAGTGGTAGCCGGGAAAACGACATGCCCTTTGTCCTCATGTTGATCACCGTCGTGATATAATTGATCCCTGCCATCAGTTGGGAGATAATGAACAATACCATCGCCACCAGCCACAAAGTCATCCCTGCTCCTGACCCCGGAATTGCCTGTTCCAATGCTGACAAAGGCGGATATACTGTCCACCCGCCAGCAGCAGGTCCTCCCTGCAAGAATAGGGAGATGAACATGACCACTCCGGAAAGGAAGAAAAACCAGTAAGACAGCATGTTCAGAAAGCCTGAAGCCATATCGCGGGCGCCAATCTGCAAGGGTATAAGGTAATTGGCGAAAGTTCCACTTAAGCCGGCCGTCAACACGAAAAATACCATAATGGTGCCATGCATGGTCACCAAAGCCAGATAAAAATTGGAATCCAACTGTCCGGCTTCATTGATCCATCCGCCCAGGATCGGCCTTAGAAAACTCATGTCCATGTCCGGAAAACCCAACTGTAACCGGAATAGTATGGACAGCCCTCCTCCAATCACAGCCCAAAACATACCCGTTACCAGGTATTGTTTGGAGATCATTTTATGGTCGGTAGAGAATATATATTTCGTGATGAAATTATCGGAATGCTCATGATCATGCCCTTCATGAGTTTCTGCACCGTGCGTTGACAACTTAACTTCTGCCATAACGTTTTTGTTTTTTCGAATTATTTATTGCTTTCGCTGATTTTGATCGCCGCCAGTTCTTTCAGTTCATCCGGAAGATCGGCAATCAACCCAGGATCCTGTTCTATAAATGTGGCCTGCTCTGCCACCCACCGCTGATACTCGTCCGGCTCCAGCACCGTAATTATTTTTCGCATTGAATAGTGGCCGTTGCCACACAATTCCGCACATGCCAGTTCGTATTCAAACTCCGCATCCCCAGTTTCCTCACGCATTTCCGCAGTGGTTTTGTTGGCTACAAACCAAAACATGGTAGGCATGCCCGGCACGGCGTCCATCTTGATCCGCATATGCGGGACAAACACCGAATGAAGCACGTCCCTCGCCCTAATTCTAAATACCACAGGCTCACCCTTAGGTACAACCACGTTCTGGGCGCCAAAATCGTCCAATGCATTTTTGTCGGCAAAATTAACCCCCCTTGAATTGGTAGGGCTGATCAGACGATAATCAAATTCTCCCATTTGTCCGTCTCTACCCGCATACCTGATCTCCCAGGCAAACTGGTATCCCAATATCTCAATCTGGTGGGCATTGTCCGGGGCGGGTGAAGTGATGTCTGACCACGCCTTCCAGCCCGTCACCACCAGCACCGTCAATACCAATGCAGGCACCAACGTCCAGATCACCTCCAGTTTATTATTATCGGGATAGTAAGCCGCTCTTTTATTTTCCTTATACTGGTACCTATACCCAAACCAAAACAGCAGGATATGCGTGATCAAAAACACCACGCCCGTAACGGCGGTAGTAATCCAAAACAGGCGGTCCGTAATCACTCCGTGCTCTGAAGCGATGGGAAGCTGGTAGTTGTCAAACTCCTTGATTGAATACCAAAATAAAAGGATACCCATGCCGATTAAAAAAACCATCATGAGTATGGCGTTGATCCTGTTGCTGCCAGAGACATACTTTTTGTCCGATTTTTTGGCCAGGGATAACAACGTCTGTATTCTATAGACCATCCATAAAATGGCAACCAACAAGACCAGGCCTAAAGCAATAAGAAATCCGTACATAATTTTATTCTTTTCGGATATATATTAAATGTGATGATGATAACTTTCCCCTAACATGGGATGGTTTTTTGGCACCAAATTCAGTTTTGCAAGTCCTGCCAGGACAACAAAACCCACCACAGCGGCATACAACAAAAGCATACCGATTTCCATAAACCCAATACCACCGTGATGTCCCAGCATTCCAGGTTGTACCATCAGAAACAAATCCATCCAATGCCCGAAAATAATCAGGGTACAGATTACTTTCAGAAAGATGGTATGCCGTTTTGAATCCCGGGTCATCAATACCAAGAACGGCAATGCAAAGTTGATAATGAGATTCAAGTAAAAGAACATACTATAAGTCTCACTATGTTGTCTTTCGACAAAATAAACCGACTCTTCAGGAATATTCGCGTAATAGATCAGCAGGTACTGTGAAAACCAAAGATAGGTCCAAAATATAGAGAAGGCGAATACATACTTCCCCATATCGTGGATATGGTTTGCGTTCACCATTTCAAGATAACCTTTTTCCTTCAAAAAGATCGCAAGCAAGGTCATGGCGGACAGGCCGGCCACAAACCAGGAAGAAAATACATACCAGCCAAACAAAGTTGAGAACCAGTGGGTGTCAATAGACATGACCCAGTCCCAGGCGCCAACGGATGAAGATATGGCAAAAATCACCAGGAAAATCGCGGACCACTTCCTGAGTTGATACCAGTAAGTGTTCCCTCCGTGTAGATCTTCTTGCTCCGACAAACGGCACATCTTTTTGAAGAAATAGATCCACAATCCAAAGAACACCACAAACCTTAAAAGGAAAAATAGCGGAAAACTCCCCTTTTCCAAAGGCCAGAAAAAGTAAGAACCTTTGCCGTCAATGATGCCGTCATACGTCTCGGGATTAGAACTGTCATAAATCTCACTGTGGGTCCAGTGAAAAATATCATGCCCGGCGATAAAAAACGTCAATAACAACATGCCCGCCGCATATGGCAGCCAGTAGCCAAATGAAAGAAATATCCGGTTTAAAGCGGTGGACCAGCCGGCCTGGGATGCGTATTGAATGGCAAAAAAGAAAACCCCGATGATGGCTATACCGGCAAAATAGACATTGTTGATCCAAAGGTTGGCAAAGAACCTTTTTGACCAGTGGAATTCGTGACCACCTGCTTCCGCACCTGCAGGAGCGTGGCCTCCACCAAAAATGGCGAACAACAATCCAATAACCAGCAGAGCAGCGCCGATCCCGCCGAAAATAAAAAGGGATCTTTTGGTACCGGCGGTAAAGTCGAATTTTTGATCCAGATTATATTTTAGAATTTGCGCCATGGTTATTGTTTCTGAATTTCTTGTTTAACATAATGAACGATCTTCCACCTTCTTTCTATTGAAATTAAAGAGGCATGAGGCTGCATCCTGCCTTTTCCATGGGTAATGACATGAAAAATATGGCCTTCAGGAAGATTGATATAGGCTCCGCCGGTGAGGTTGGCTACACCTCCCAAAACAGCACCCACCTTGCCGTCACCCTGCCCACCGCTGCCG
>DATGOS010000076.1:0-19634 GCA_035305725.1 Cyclobacteriaceae bacterium | reverse complement strand
TGCAACGGTTTAAATCAAGATTCAGGATTACGACCAATGGGGGACAGTGCATTTCATGTGGCAACTGCTCTACCTATTGTGAGATGGGAATTGATGTCAAATGGTATGCCCAAAGAGGGCAGAATGTAGTGCGGGCCTCCTGCGTGGGCTGTGGCATCTGTGCATCCGTTTGTCCCCGTGGGGTATTGAAACTGGAGAACAGGGAGGAGAAAGGCCGGATCAATGACAATCCCATTATGGTGGGCAACGACTCCATCAAGATTCACGAATCATGATTTTTATCTATCTCTTCATTGCGCTTTATTTCCTTGCGATGTTGTTTATTTTTCTGTTCAGCCTCGCACAAGCTCACTTGTTAATTCATTTTTTCCTTTATCGAAAAAAAACAGTTCCACGGCATCATTCGGCAATGGAGGACCTGCCGTTGGTGACGGTTCAATTACCGATATATAATGAGCGTTATGTGGTGGAGCGGCTTCTTGAGGCGGTTGCCGCGTTAAATTATCCTCCGGCAAAACTGGAAATACAGGTGTTGGACGACAGTACGGACAAAACTCAGGAACTGATACTTCGGAAAATCAAAGAATTTCCCGATCTAAACTTTAATTATCTACACCGCACCGAGCGCAGCGGGTTTAAAGCCGGTGCGTTACGGGAAGGCCTGGCTCATGCCATAGGGGAATTTGTCGCTGTTTTTGATGCTGATTTTGTACCTGACCCGGATTTTCTGCGGGATACCCTCCCTTTTTTCTCGGATCCCCATATCGGCATGGTGCAAAGTCGCTGGACACACCTGAACAGGGATTATTCCATCCTGACGCGCTTGCAGGCCTTGGCCCTGGATGCCCATTTTCTGGTGGAGCAGGTTGGCAGAAACCGGCAGCAAGCGTTTATAAATTTCAACGGAACGGGGGGAATCTGGAGGGCCCGCTGCATTAGGGAAGCGGGAAACTGGCAGGATGACACCCTAACTGAAGATCTGGACCTCAGCTACAGGGCCCAACAACAAGGCTGGCACTTTGTCTACCGGCCAGAGATCCATTCTCCGGCGGAACTGCCCCCCGTCATGAGTGCCATCAAATCCCAGCAATACCGATGGACAAAAGGCGGGGCCGAATGTGCGGTAAAGCACCTCAAAAACGTATGGGAAAAGCCGATGCCTTTCCGGGTGAAGGCTCATGCCGTCGCCCATTTGCTCAACAGTCTGGTGTTTATTGCCATTTTCCTGGCCGCTGTAAGCAGTGTGCCGCTTTGGTGGGCGTACCAACGGGAAATGGTTGATCCATCCTTGTTCCGCGTTGGAGTAGTTTTTTTACTGGGCTTTGCGGTTATTGCCTCCGTGTATATCGTCGCTTATTTTTATGGAAAGAAAAAGTCAGCCGGCAACCTGTTGGGTCTGATCTGGCAACTACCTTTATTTCTGGCCGTGTCAATGGGTTTGTCCCTGCATAATTCAAGGGCGGTGTGGCAAGGACTCCGCGGCAAAAGAACTTCTTTTGTACGTACACCCAAATTTAACCTTGAGAACAAATCCAATTTCTGGGCCAACAACCGGTATATTTCCCGGGACATTCCATTAATAACGTTTGTGGAGGGAGGGCTTTTTGTATTTTTTCTTCTTGTGGCGGCCAATACGGTTTACCATGGAACCTATGCCTTTTTACCGTTTCATCTTCTCCTCGCCATTGGATATGGGATGGTATTTTTCACAACCTATAGATCTTACCGGTTATGAGCAAAAACAGCAACGGTAATCAGCAAGTTGAAAAACAATTAATATTCGTGTACAACGCGACTGCTGACCCGGTGAGTAGGATGATCAAATTTGCCCACAAACTCATTTCTCCGCAGACTTACCCCTGCCAGATATGCAACCTTACCTGGGGCGCCGTGAAAATGCGTAAGGATTGGGAAGCCTTTGTAAGCAAGATTCCCTTCCAAGTCAGTTTTGAATACAGGGATCAATGGAAAGTGTATCAGGCCTTTCCGTTGGTGATCCTGCGGGAGGATGGGGAAGACAGGGTGCTGCTGTCCCCAGAGCAAATTAACAAAATGGAGACATTGCAGGACCTTATTGGATTATTAACGGAGGAATTAAAGATTTGATGAGCCAGGACCTGCCCGTTATTGATGTGATTATACCGGCTTTCAACGAGGAGGATTCCATAGGCCTGGTATTGGACGAAATCCCTTCATTTGTGAGAAAGGTTGTGGTGGTAAACAACAATTCCACGGACCATACCAGCCTCAGGGCAAAGGAGGGAGGCGCAGTGGTCCTGGATGAACCGCGGCGTGGCTATGGAACCGCCTGCCTGACCGGTATAGCCTACTTGAGCACGCTGGAAGTCCAACCCCAGATAGTTGTGTTTCTGGATGGGGATTACAGCGACTATCCGGAGGAAACGGGCAATATTATCCGTCCGATCGTGGAAGGAAAGGCCGACATGGTGATCGGCTCCAGAGCCAGGGGCATCAGGGAACCCGGTTCCATGACCTTTCCACAGGTCTTTGGAAATTTTTTGGCTACGAATTTGATGAGGTGGATCTACGGTGTTAACTATTCAGACCTGGGACCCTTCCGTGCCATCCGGTGGGAAAGCCTGTTGTCCTTAGACATGATGGACAAAGACTACGGCTGGACTGTTGAGATGCAGGTAAAAGCAGCAAAGCAGCAATTGAGGCATGTAGAGGTGCCGGTAAATTATAAAAAAAGGATAGGTAAATCCAAGGTAAGCGGCACGATAAAAGGAACCGTGATGGCGGGCTATAAAATTTTATGGACCCTGTTCAGGTTTTCATAAAATATTGACCGCAGGCAAGGGCGGGGTTTTGAAGATGAAAGAAAACCTAATGCATTATCTTAGGGAATATATTTTTATCTTTGTCCAGGTCCAAAACAATTGTTATGGTATTAGAATTTGAAAAACCGATTGCTGATTTAGAACTCAAGCTTCAGGAAATGAAGGACTTAGCAAAGGGTAGAAACATGGATTTGTCCGTGGATATCCAGTCCCTGGAAGACAGGATACAGGCATTGAAGAAAGAAACCTTCCAGAATTTAACCCGGTGGCAGCGGGTTCAGCTTTCCAGGCATGCGGACAGGCCCTATGCGTTAGATTATATTTATGAGATTACCAATGACTTCGTTGAGCTCCATGGTGACCGTGGCGTAAAGGATGATAAAGCGATGATAGGTGGGCTGGGAGATATAGACGGAAGAACTGTGATGTTTATCGGTCATCAAAAAGGTAGGAACACCAAACAAAGGCAGGAAAGAAATTTTGGAATGGCCAATCCGGAGGGGTACCGTAAGGCCCTCAGGCTGATGAAAATGGCTGAAAAATTCGGCAAGCCAATTGTCACCCTGATAGATACGCCGGGTGCATTTCCGGGGATAGAGGCCGAGGAAAGAGGTCAGGGGGAGGCCATAGCGAGGAATTTGAAAGAAATGTTCAAGCTCAAAGTGCCCGTGATCTGCGTGATCATAGGCGAGGGAGCTTCAGGGGGCGCCTTGGGGATTGCCATCGGAGACAAAGTCTTTATGTTGGAAAATACATGGTATTCCGTCATTTCTCCGGAATCCTGTTCCTCCATATTATGGCGAAGCTGGGATTATAAGGAGCAAGCTGCCGAAGCTTTAAAACTCACGGCCGCAGACATGCTTCAGTACCGGTTGATCGACGGCATCATCGACGAACCGCTCGGTGGAGCGCACAAAAATCTCAAAATGATGGCGAGCACATTAAAAACTACCTTAGTGCAAGCACTGATAGACCTGGACAGCCTGGACCCTGAGGCGAGGATTAACCAACGGATTGAGAAGTTTTGTGCCATGGGTGTCGTAAAAGAATAGGAGGGGCCTTGTCCCAATAAGCCATGGACAATAAAGTAGGAATCGCACTTTCGGGAGGTGGAATCAGGGGCGTCGCACATCTTGGTGTGTTAAAAGCCCTCAATGAGGCCGGCATATATCCCAGTATGGTGGCGGGCAGCAGTGCGGGGGCTATCGCCGGTGCCTTTTATTGCAGCGGCTTCACGCCAGACCAGATATTTGAACTTATCAGGACGACAAATTTTATCAAGCTGCTAAAACCGGCAATTAGTTGGAAGGGCATTTTGAAAATGGATTCCGTTGAAACCCTGTACGAACAATATCTGGCGCCAAATGATTTTTCCAAACTGAAAATTCCCCTGGTCGTCGCCGCCACGAACCTTTCCAAAGCCCGGGTAGCATACTTTGACAAGGGGGAAATCATCAAACCCCTGATGGCATCCACCTGTATTCCCGGACTTTTTGACCCTATTTCGATTGATGAAGAGCTGTATATTGATGGGGGCATCCTGAACAATATGCCAATTGATCCCTTGGAAGGCCATTGTGACTTTATTATCGGGGTGAACTGCAACCATCTCACCGAAGTGGACACTGTTCCCAATATGAAAAAGTTGATCGAAAGAACCGTAATCATGGCGATGAACTGCAATGTATACAACAGGAGACCAAAATGTGATTTTTTTATAGAACCGCTGAGCCTGGCCAGTTTTAGTGCATTTGATATAAAAAGGGCTGGTGAGATATATGATTCTGGGTATAAGGCCACCCTGACTTATTTGGAGAAGAATAAGCCATTGTCGGAACTAGGTAAATTTGAAGCAAAAGGATGATGAAATTATTGGCCCGGTTGACTTTTTGGGTTACCGGCTGGAAGGTGGCCGGATCCTGGCCGGAAGGATTGAAAAAGGCGGTGTTGATCGCGATACCCCATACCAGTAACTGGGATCTGCTCTATGCCAGGGCGGCATTTTATATTCTCGACGTGCCGGTAAGGTTTACTATAAAAAAAGAAGTGATGGTAGGGCCTCTGGGCTGGCTGATCAAAGCATTGGGGGGAATTTCCATTGACCGTAGAAGATCGGCCGGAAAACGAAAGCAGACCTATACCGAATCCATGATAAGGATGCTGAAGGAAATGGAGGAAATGGTCATCATGGTAACCCCGGAAGGCACGCGGAGCTATGCGCCGAAATGGAAGACCGGCTTTTACCATATCGCCCGCGGCGCTGAAGTTCCTGTGGTGATCGGTTACCTGGATTATAAATTGAAGTGTGCGGGAATTGGACCGGTTGTCCAGCCTACAGGCAATATCGATGAAGATATCGAAAAGATGAAAGCTTTCGGAAGAGGAGTAACCGGTAAGTTTCCTGAAAACGGCATAAGGTAGAACGGCCTTTGCTGGATGGAACGTTGTTCCGGCGTTTTTCCCGCCGTGCCTTAATAACTGGTACTGATATGTTGAAAAAACTTAAACAATACCCCGTTTTCCAGGTTTTGCGGGACAGCGTCTTGGGGTTTGGGAAAAAGGACTCGATGACCTTTGCCGCAAGTACGGCCTTTTATACCATTTTCAGCATGCCTGCCTTGCTGATCATGATTTTAAATATTGGTTCGGCTTTTTACACACACGAGAACGCCGTTAGGAAGGAATTGCTGAACCAGGTCTCTACCCTGTCCGGACCTGACACTGCCAAAACGCTGGACGGCATTATTCAAAATGTTTCTTCTGATCCGTCGGGGATCGTTGCCCAGATATTTGCCATCGTTGTGCTTGCTTTCACCGCGACGACCGTGTTTGTGAGCTTGCAAAACAGTCTCAACCATATTTGGGGTATCCGTCCCAAACCCAACCGGGGGTACATCAAGTTTTTATTAAACCGGCTGATCAGCTTTTCCATGGTGGCATCCTTTGGATTCATATTGATGGTTTCATTGATCATCGATGCGCTGGTGGTGGTTTTATTTGATTATTTTGAGCAGTTTTTAATAGAGGACAAGGCCTGGTTGGTGACTGCCGTCAATTTTGTTTTTTCACAAGCCCTTCTCGTGTTGATCTTTGGGTTGATCTACAAAATATTGCCGGACGCCAAGGTTAAGTGGAAAGATGTTTGGCTCGGCGCCTTTATTACCATGCTGTTGTTTGGCCTGGGAAAATACCTGATAGGGATTTACATGGGAAACAGTGACATGGGAAGTGCCTATGGGGCGGCCGGATCCCTGGTGATCTTGCTTATCTGGGTCTACTTTTCAGCCATTATCTTCTTGTTTGGCGCCCACATTACCTTTCATATTGCAAGAAGATACGGGGGCAATATCACGCCGGTCAAGCAGGCCGTAAGGATAAAAATTGTAGAGGTTGATCAGGAAACGGATCCCGAAGCCGATTAGACAAAGCATCAAAGGATAGCTTTTGCCCAGACGCCTTAAACAAAGACGCACAACCGGTCTTGTCCCTGGGAAGACATCTCCGAGCCGTTACCGAATTTCCTTGTTGTTGTCGTTTTTTTCTACCTGTACGCCTTCGTTTCCTGTTCCTTTTTCGTCCCCGGTCTTGGTATCAAAATGGGATACTTCTTTTTTAAGCACTTCTTCAGAGGCGTTTCTTCCTTCCACGGTGTCCTGTTCTTTTCGGACGAAAATTTTTCTAAAAAGGAAATACAACGCAACAGCGATCAGGATTATCGTAATTGAGCCAAGAACCATTGACATAACATTTCGATTTAAAAGTGAAAACTAATTGTCTGACAGGTTTTGGAATGCAATAAAAATGCCCAAAGACGAAACTCCGATAAAAAAATCTCCCCCAATCCCCACCCGAACCCGGTGGGACTGTACCGTTCTGCTGTTTGTACCGCAATCATCCGGTACAAACAGGCCGGGGGATTTTTTAGCTGACCTTGATGATGAAGTATTGCTTTTTTCCTTTTTGGACCAGCAAATATTTGTCCTGCAGCAACTCAAGATCCAAGGGAGCATTGGGGTCAGAAATTTTCGTTTTGTTGATGCTCAGGCCTCCTCCCTGGATCATTTTTCTGGCTTCTCCCTTTGAGGAAAAAATTACGGCTTCCGGATCAGCCAACAGGTCTACTACTTTTTCTGTTTGAAGGTACTGTTCCTTTTCCAGTTGTATCTGGGGAACTCCTTCAAAAACCTGCAAAAACGTCCGTTCGTCCAAACGGGCCAGATCTTCCACGGAAGATTTGCCAAACAAAATGGATGAAGCTTTTAAGGCTGTTTCATACTCTTCGGCACCATGCACCATCGTTGTCACCTCTTGGGCCAATGTTTTTTGAAGGTGCCTGAGGTGCGGTGCCTGGAGATGTTCTGACTCCAGGGATTCTATGGTTTCCCTGTCCAGCGTGGTGAATATCCGGATATACCTGCCGGCATCTTCGTCGGATACGTTGAGCCAGAACTGGTAAAAGGCGTAGGGAGAAGTTTTTTCAGGGTCTAGCCATACATTTCCCCCTTCTGTTTTTCCAAATTTGGTGCCGTCCGCTTTGGTAATGAGCGGTACGGTGAGTGCATAGGCTGTTCCGCCGCCCATTTTTCTGATCAGTTCGGTCCCGGTCACAATATTTCCCCACTGGTCGGAACCTCCCAGTTGAATGCTGCAATTGTGAAATTTCCACAGGTAATAAAAATCGTAACCCTGGATCAACTGATAGGTAAATTCCGTGAAGGAAAGGCCTTCTCCTTCTTCCAGCCTCCTTTTGACACTGTCCTTTGCCATCATATAATTTACCGTGATGTGTTTTCCCACATCGCGTATAAAATCTATAAAGGTAAATTTGGACATCCAATCGTAATTATTGACCAGTTCGGCGCGGGTTTCTTGATCCCCTCCAAAATCCAAAAATTTTTTCAGTTGGTCTTTGATGGCGATGACGTTTTGGTCCAGTACGGCCTTGTCCAACAGATTTCTCTCCGCGGACTTGAAGGACGGATCCCCGATCATGCCCGTAGCGCCTCCCAGCAGGGCATAAGGCTTGTGTCCGGCCCGCTGGAAATGTACCAGCGTCATCACCCCCACAAGATGTCCTATGTGTAAAGAATCCGCGGTGGGATCAAATCCCAGGTATGCCGAAGATCTGCCTTTCTTCAGGTGTTCCTCAATCTCAGGGGTCATGTCCTGGAGCATGCCCCGCCACTTTAACTCTTCAATAAAATTACTCATACAAGGTTTGTTTCATTACGCCAAAAATCGCCGCCAAGGTTTGACTGACTTGGGTGAAGTCCGGCCCAAAAATATCCCCTGGGGGAACCTATTCTTTTTCCATGACCAGAACCAACTTGCTGGCTTTGGGATTTAAAGCCATTCTGGAAATCCCGGTATATCCCGGCATGGAGACTGTCGCAATATGTTCCCAGGAAATGCTTTTCTTGACATTTCTGACATATAGATTTTTGCCCCGCGCCATCAGCAAATTGTTCTTGTCTATCCACAAAAAGTCCTCGGACTCACCCAATGCGGGGCCGAGGCTGAGTTCCTCTCCTGTTTTTATATCGTAGGATTTCAGTTCATATGCTTTTCTCCCATCTACCACGATGTTGCTTGCAGCGTTTAAATAGGTGATCTGACTGGTCTTTGGTCTTAGGTTGATGCTTCTGCCCACATTTTCCGCCAGCGTCAGTATTTCTTCCTTGCTTTTAGGGTAGATCAGCTTGTTAGGTTCTCCCAACACCACCATCGCGGCCACGTTGTCGTACCAGTCATAATAAGCCACTGGGGTGATGTCATCATACAGCAACTCAGGTTCTCCCTGATTTACGGGATAAAGCCAAAGCATTTGGCTGCTGTCCTCCGCTACCGTCACTGCGGAAACATAAAGCCCACAGTCCGTGAGGGAAGGGGAAAATTCGCTTTTGTCCACCGTTCGGGTGAGGTTGGTGTAATTGCCGGTTTCAAAATTATACATCATGATGTCATGCTTGCTGTCGCCTGCCTGGGAGGAAAAGACTACCTGGGTGTTGTTGATAAACTTGGGTTGGTTGTCATATCCCGTACTGTTGGTAATGTTGGTGGCACTTCCGGGGACGATCTGAAAGTTCCAGAAGAACTTCTTTGTGTCCAGGGAGATCAGGTCAAAGGAACCCTGGCCCTGGACCGAACCCAACAGGAAAGACGAAACGAGCAGGGTACAATACAGTTTGCGCAGCATATTCCAGCGTTTTGTTTAGGTGACCAAGGTACAAAATACCTGCAATAATATTAAAAAAAAGGCGAATCCCATTGCAATTTGTCCAGGCACAGTTAAGCAAAATACCGGTCAAGCCACATCTGTGGAAGGTGTTTAATCAGCGGGAGCCAGAATTTATCCTTCTGACAAGACACTAGCGGGAGCTAATCACGCTATCCAAAAAATCACCTACAAAATAGGCAACAAAGGCTGCCAATGCACCCAACAGCAGGGTCTCTGCGATTCCCTTCCACCGGTTGGTCTGGGTTACATAGGTTTTCAAAAATCCAATGACAACAAACGCCATACCTGTAAAGATACTTGTCCAGAGAAACAGGTCCCCATCGAATTTACCGATATAGTCCCACACATAGAGCATGAGCGGGATAAACCCGACGGCGACAAAAGACAGGAAGGTGACCAATCCGATCTTAAAAGCGGACTTTGTTTCGGCGATCATGTGCAGCTCGTTTCTCATCATTTCTTCCACCCACCTTTCCTTATCCTCCGTGATTACATCCGTGACCTTTTGAAGCAGTTCTCCCGTAAAACCTTTGCCCCTATAGATTTCCTCGACCTCTGCCCTTTCAACCTCCGGCATGTGCTCTACCTCCCAGTACTCTGTTTGTCTGTATTTATTGTAGTTGTCTTTTTCGGATTTTGTGGACAGGTAGGCGCCGATCGACATCGAAAAACCGTCTGCAAGCAGGTTGGCAAATCCCAGGATAATGATGATGGAGCTGTCCAGCCCCGCCCCGACTGAGCCTGCCACCACGGCAAAAGTAGTGACCGCACCATCTATTCCTCCGTAAACGAACTCGCCCAGGTAAGCCTGCAGGTTGGATGAAAATGTTCCCTCCCCATGGATATGCTTTTCATCGTGGTTTGTCCACCACTGGTTTTTTGCTCTTTCCAAAGTTATGCCGATTCGAATTTCACGCTTAGTACAGGAATATCTGTCTTAAAAATAACCGTCTCCGTCACGCCTATCCTATAAGTTGAACTGACCCTTCGCGTTTTGGTCGCAATTCCTATCCATCCGATATCCTGGTTTTCACAGAACTGGATGATCCCTTTCTCGGGTTCGGGATAGGCAAAAATAGTATACCGGATATCGATGCCTTCATGGCCGGCCGCATACGATTGCATCTGTTGCCGGACCTTGTCGAGGTTCTTTATGTTTTCAGGGGTTTGGATGTACAAAAAGTGCACAATGGCTCCCGTCAGGTTTATCAAGGGTGTCATTTTTTCGAAGGCAGGCCTGCTTTCCTCATTAAACAAACCTGCAAAGGCCATTGTTTTCCAGGCTGTGGCTTTTACTGCGTTTTTCACGGCCAAAACCGGACACCGGGCCATGCGGATGACCTTCTGCAAATTTGAACCGATATACCTGCCCTCCTGATGTCCCTTTCCGTAGGCTCCAATCACAATCAGGCCGGCATGGTGTTTATCGGCGAGGGAGACGATCACATCAGCGGGCAATCCCACCTCCACCACAGGGGTTACCGAAGCATGGGAAGTACGGTCTTTTATGAACGCGCTGAGTTTGTCTCTGGCTTCCTCTTCCAGATCAATAATCTCCCGGTATTTTTTCCTTTCCTTTAGCGGCAAATCATGCCAGTCAAGGTCGGAGGTAACCACATTTACACAATAAATTTCTGTCCTCCTCAACGAGGCTAACCCAAGCGCGGTCTGAAACGCACTTTCTGCATAAAAGGAAAAATCAATGGGTACAATGATCGCTTCCATCGCTACTATCGGGGTTACAACCAAAGTTCCTAAATTTTAGTGGTAATCCCATGTTGGGCGTGTAATTTTTGAAATGCCAGAATGTTGGGACCCATTTGTCCCTGGCCTTGCTCCAGATCAACATCCGGGGATGGCAACTAGAGATATTGTTTGATTAATTTATAGAAATCATCGGGATGGAAGGGTTTGGTCAGGTAGGCGGACATCCCGTGGTCCAGGGAATCCAGGATGCTTTTATCGCCTATGGATGCAGTCAGGGCAATGATGGGGATTTGGGGACTGATGGTTTTGATCTGCCTGGTGGCCTCGAAACCGTTCATGATCGGCATTTGAAGATCCATCAGCACCAGGTCGATTTTATCCATGTGCTGAACAAACGTTTCTACAGCTTCCAGCCCGTTTTCCGCCACCAGAATATTCCCGTTCCATTTTTTGATAAAATCATTGGCCACCATCTTGCTTACCGGATTATCTTCTACCAGAAGAATGGTTTTTTGCCGAAGGTTTTTGACCGTTTCGCTGCCGTTGTCATTTTTTGATTCTGGGAGTGAATTGGTGCCACGCAGCAAAAGCTCAAAATTAATTTCTGTACCTTTACCCACCTTGCTGGTGAGATGTGCCTCACTGCCCATGCTTGATAAAAGGCCCCTTACTATGGACAAACCTAACCCCGTTCCTCCATATTTCCTGGTGGTTCCCGATTCGGCCTGGGTAAACTGCTCAAAAATTGCGGAATGCATGTTTTTGGGAATGCCTATGCCGTTGTCTTTTACGGAAAATTCAATAGTATACCAGTCTTTTGCCTTTTTCTTTAGCCTCACACTGATTTCCACGGTACCTTTCTTCGTGAATTTTACGGCATTGCTGACCAGGTTGTTGAGGATTTGGCCTACCCTCAACTTGTCACCGATCACTTTTTGGGGCAGGCGTTTGTCAAAATTTACTATTATTTTATTTCCAAGCTCGTTGGCCCGCTGGATATTGGACTCTTTTACGGCATCCACCAGTTTTTCGAGCACAAAGGGTTTTGATTCAAGTTTGAGGGCGCCCGATTTAATTTTGGAGTAGTCCAGAATGTCATTGACGATAAGTAAAAGGCTATCAGATGAAAATTTTAGCGCATGTAGCTTTTCCATCTGATGGGGATCCCTGATCTCCTCAAGAAGAAGATTTGTCATCCCGATTACGCCATACAAAGGGGTCCGTATCTCATGGGACATGGTAGAAAGAAAGTCGGCTTTGGCCTTGGTGGCGGCTTCCGCTTCTTTTTTGGCTACCATCAGCTTCTTTTCCGCCTCTTTGTTGGTGGTAATGTCAACCATTTGGAAAATGAAATACAAAACATTCCCCTGCTCGTCCCTTACGGAATTGATGCTTAATCTTCCCCATTTTACCTTCCCGGTCTGCGTGGTATATTCATCTTCAAACTGATGGATTTCAGGCTTATTGTTTCCCGGTTGATTTACCGACTTCCATACTTTCTTCAGGTCTTGATGAAGTTCTACATTCCCATGCGGGATTTCTTTCTGCATTTCAGGAGAAAATTCAAAGAAATTGCTGAGGGCCATATTCACTTTAATCCATTTTCCCTCGGGAGAAACAAGTCCAATGCCTATGGGGGCTAGTTCAAAGGCGGCGTCAAACCTCCTTTCACTTTGCTGCAGGATTAGATCTTTCTCTTTCCTTTCGCTGATATCCTGAACTACGCCGAATACATGGGTTAATTGTTTGCCCTGCCATTCCGCACTTCCTACTGACCTTATCCATTTGGTGACGCCTTTTTTGGTTTTGATGGGCAGTTCTATATCATATTTTTTCCCATACTTGATCAGATTATCCAGATGATGCTGGAGCTGGGGCGCATCCTCATCCAACAGGGAGTAGTATCCTTTACGGATATCAAATTGATCTTTCTCAACGTCAAAGAGGTCATAAATTTCGTCTGTAAAATTGATTTGATCGGTTTTTAAATCAAATTCCCATCCTGCGATCTTGGCCACTCGTCCGGAGTTGGTGAGGATCCTGTCTCTTTGCTTTAACTGTTGGTTCAATAGCTGGATTTCGGTGATATTGAACATCACGCCAAAAAATGTATCGGTGTGGTCATCGCCGGATTTGGAGAGTTGGTTGGTGATCCAATGGATATCGCCGTCTTTTGTGACGATCCTATAAACCAGGCTTTCGTTGAACTCTCCTTTTCTCGCGCACAGTTTCTTCAGGTTTTTAAGTACATCATCCCTGTCGGACCCGTAAATAATGTTTCTCCACCCGATATCTGCCAGTTCCGTGGGCGTATATCCGGTGAGAAAGGGTAAGTTGCCGGCAATAAAGCCGAATTCCAACTGTTCGCACTTGATTATATGAAGAACAGGGCCATTGTTTATGCTGGTAAGCTGGTCTATCAGGCGGTTCTTAAATTCCGCCTGGCGCCTGGCCTCTATTTCCCTGGTGATTTCCCTAATAAAGGCGACGACTTCTTCTGTATCCGAACCGGCATTCTCTTTTAAAGGAGTAATTTTCGCCAAAAACCATTTTTCAGTTCCCGATTCAACAAAGGGAAATTCCATTTCCACAGTTTGGCTACCGGATATGGCCTTGTGTATGTTTTCCAGAAATGCACCGGCCATTTCCTGTGAGAAATGATCATGCAGGGAACCTGACATTCCGGGCGCACCAAAGATTACCCCACATTCCCCAGTCGCCCATACCTTCTTATAATTCCCCTTGGTGTCAAGTCTATAGACCCCGTCACCTAATGAAACAATAATGGACAATAGGTCGTTTATTGCATCCTTGTTCTCCATATTTTCATGATCCCGATCGATTGCTAAATCAATTTAATGATTTTGATGAAAATATCCTATCATCTATAATATAATTTTCGGTCGTGACTTAAGGAGATGCCGGCCAGGCAACAACAAGCGTGAAAGATCATAGCCAAGGAGTATCCATACGGGTTTTGCTTCGAATATTTTTTTACAAAAAAACTTCAACACCCGATAAATAACCCTCAAAGTTCAAGGAATGAGTGTTTCAGGTAAGTAATTTTTCCTTCAGTTCAGTGATTTTGTTGATGGTGATGGGTTTGTAAATATAATCCGTGACAATCTCATAGGATTTTGATTTTTCCATATCGAAAGGATCGATGGAGGAGGAAACAATAAAAATTTTTAAGTCCCCGATGATGGGCAAGGTTACCAGTTCATCCAAAAACTGCCAACCGTTCATCAACGGCATGCTGATATCCAGAAAGACCACATCGGGCAGGGCTTTGTTTTGGGAGATGTTTGACCTGAAGGTATCCAACGCTTCCTGGGCGTTTTTGAAATAAAGCGCTTCATTGCAAAAATCCGATAATTTTAGCAATTTTTTCATACTGAAAATGTAAAGCGGGTCGTCATCTATGACATATACCAAATCAATTTTGTCCATGGGATTTAATTTATTCCTACTGGGGCAACGATTATAAAAAACAAATAAAGAGACTTAAAGCGCATTGTTTGATAATGTCACTGCCCCTGTGAGGACCCAGGAGCCGTGCAGTTCAGCAAACAACATTGGATTAATATATAATTTATATAAATTTTCTATAATATTAAGGAACTTCCTTGTTGAAACACAAATTATTGCCTTTTATTTGTCAATAAAAAACACCAAAAGTAGCAAAGATGATTAGGCCATTCATTATCCTCGGGTTTTTGGTGCTCTTAACTTTGTCCTGCAAACCAGGAACATCCGTTTCAGAAAGTGAGGTCTCAGACAACAATACTTCCCAACCTACAGCCGATATGGACAAAAATTTGTTGCGTCATGTGGTTTTGATCAAATTTAAGGAAACTGCTTCCACGGACGAGATTGCCCGGGTCGAGGAAGCGTTTGGCGCCCTGCCTGGAAAGATCAAGGAGATAAAGGATTACGAATGGGGAATCAACAACAGTCCAGAGGGAATTAATAACGGTTTTACCCATTGTTTTCTGGTCACCTTTGAAAGTGAAGAAGACAGGGCAGTTTATTTGCCGCATCCGGAACACCAGGCTTTTGTGGAAATTTTGAAGCTCCATTTGGAGGATGTCTTAGTCGTGGATTATTGGAGCAGGTAAGGATGGGGGCCTAGGGACGGGGGACCTAGGGGCTTACGCCTGAAAGTCCACCACAATAACCTTTCCGGAAGGGTCCGCTCCCTTGGAAGGCAATCAGCAGCCGGCTTCAGGTGTGTTGGTTGAAATAGTGTGTCTTAATAAAAGATGCAACAAGTGAAGGCGTCTTACGAGGTTCTCCACTTGTTTTGATTACAATCGATCAGGTAAGCGATGGCCTATTCCCTGATTCTAATGGCCGTTTCAGCAGATTTAGTTTTGCCATTTGCATGCAAGCTGATGGTGTAATACCCCGGCGCCATACCCGTGGGTACCCGGACCGTTATCTCTCCCGCATTCAGGACTTTCGTCACCTCAGCAATCCGGCCGGAATGTGGGTCTGAGTTCGAAAAGTCAAAAGTGACAAAATTATCCGGAACGGTAGTCCCGAAATTATCACCATATAAGGTGAGCTCTGCCCCACATTCCGCGGATTCAGGAACTACGGCGCTAATGGCCGGTTGAGCGGCTGCCTGAGTAGAATGGTCGATGGATGGCTCAATTTCTTCACAAGCCACCAAAAGCGTGAATAAGAACAGTGCGGGAATTAGTTGCTTTTTCATGATAAATTTGTTTTTAGGTTTGAATAATTGTTGTCTCGTAGGATGAAATAAAGGTAGATATTAGGGGCATGGTGGGGCTAACATCCCTGTTTCTATCACTGGTAACTTTATTACGTCAAACAAGCAGAAAAATGAATGTGCAGGCAGGGCTGGTAATTCTGTTCCAGGGACGGGTAATTAGGTTGCATTGAGGGAAGCTTGAGGGACGAAGCGACTGGGGGACTGGGGAATTGGACACTCACGGTCCTGCAGTCAGGGCCAATAGTTCGGAGATTGATAATTTAACTCCCCGGATCGCTATAAAGTGATGACTCCAGCGGAGTCAGGTTATAGTAGCCAGATGGAGGCGGGTATCGTCGACGACCTCAGAAAGGTCGAATTATTGAAAGGATTTTATTTAAAAAAGCCCTCAATGTGTAAGGATTAAAACATAGGAAAAGAGTCAAGAAAATTCAGGACCTGACACGCAAGTGTTGTTTTATAGGTGGAAAAAAACGATAACTGAAGAAGCAGCGCTTGAGGATTTGTTATAGCTTTATGTTCTGATAAAACAACAAAAATGGACACCATGGATTTTCGCCATAAATCCTCGATTGAGGAAATCAGGAAAAGGTTTGATAAAGATGTTGAACGGTTTTCAAACCTGGACACCGGCCAGCTTACCGTGCCGGATGCCGCCCTGATGATGGAACTTTGTACGGACGCCGCCAAATATGCCAATCCCGGAGCCAGGGAACTGTTGGACATAGGCTGTGGCGCGGGGAACTATACCCTCAAAATGCTCTCCAAAATACCAAATCTAAACTGCACCCTGAATGACCTTAGCCAACCCATGCTGGACAAGGCAGGGGAGAGACTGGCAGACCAGACAAAAGGAACGCTTACCCTGATCCAGGAGGATATGCGTCTGTTGGAATTGAGGGACAATCAATTCGACATTGTGTTTGCCGCCGCCGTACTTCATCATCTCCGCGAGGATGGGGAATGGGAAGGATTTTTTCGGAAGATATACAGGGCGCTAAAACCGGGAGGGAGTTTTTGGATTTCAGATCTTTTGGAACATGATGTGCCGGCCATAAACCGGCTCTTTGTACACCGCTACAGTGCCTATTTGGAAGGCCTGGGAGGGCCATCGCACAGGGACAAAGTATGGAAATATATCCGCGAGGAAGACAGCCCCCGGTCTTTGTCTTTTCAGGTGGACCTGCTGAGAAAAGTGGGCTTCAGTGCGGTAGAAGTACTTCATAAAAACGGGCTGTTTGCGGCCTTTGGGGCTGTACGGTAAGGTAGAGGAGACGTAGAACCGTGTTGTTTCGGCCCTCCCGGAAAAAAATTGGCCACGAAGCTTTTTGACCGGTTTTTTTTGCCAGCCTTAAGAACCATTCACTTTACCTCCACAGGTTCCGATAGTTTGGAAATGCCGTTTTCGTTAAATGACTCTATGGCAAAGTAATAGGACTGGTCCCGCCCGAGGCTTTTCATCAGGTGCTCCGTTTTGTCATAGACGAGCCAGGAACTGTAAAGCTTGTCGGGGGCGATGCCCCATCTTATGTTGTATCCCTGGGCGCCTTCCACTTCGTCCCAACTTAAGGAAATATCCCTGCGGTCCTGATGACGCCTGGTCTCGAAGCTGCTCACTGGAGCAGGCGGAGTACCGGAACCTTTTCCAAAAACCCTCAGGCCGGATATCGCCAGATGCGGGGTGGGGGCATGGATATTTTTAAACCTAAGGTATCTGACATTTTCGGGCTTGCTAAGTTCCACATAATCATTGGGAACCTCCCGGAAACTCTTTGATCTGTCCACCAAGACCATCCAATGATTGCCATCCGTTGATCCTTCGATCTGGTACCGGTGGTAAAGCCCCGGGATCCTGCCATACATATCCGATTCATAATCGTGGTAGTTTACCTGAATGGCATATACCCTGGAAGAATCTAACAAGTCAATTTCGATAAACTGTTCGTCATTGTTTTCTTCCGCAATCCAAAATGTCCTTATGTTTTCATCCACAATATTTTCCGCCCCAAAATCCCGCAGGGTAGAAGATACCTTTACCGGTTTTTTGTAGGACAACAACATCCAGCCGGTAAACTGACCCTTTTTATCACCCTCCGCCGGAGCATAATGAGGATAGTCGCCATAGGCGGTGTTGGAGTACATCAGGCCATCCTCATCAAAATAAAGGGGAAACATCCCAATCCGTCTTTCCCATCCGATGTTGACAGACAGGGCCATGGTTCCAAAATGCCAGTATTGCCCCTGGGGACCGACCACACTACTTCCGTGGCCGGCACCGTTAATAAACCCTCCGGGTTTGTAAACTACAGGATTGTTTGGCGCATATTCATATGGGCCCAAAGGATGGTCAGCCATATAAACCCCGTCGCCATATACATTAAACTCCGTGCCGGGAGCGGCATACTTCATATAGTATTTCCCCTTGTGCTTGGTGAGCCAGGGCCCTTCTATATACCCGCCCAATACCGTGTCCGCATGGTTATGCCCGAATCTTTCCCAGCCATGGAGTTCCTCATTCAGGTTTAGCAGTTCATGGATTTCTTCGGAAGGCTGAAATGCATCGTGGATGTCTACAGTTTTGGCCCGGATGGGATAGACATTTGAAGAGCCCCAGAAGACGTATCCCTGATCGTCATCGTCTATAAATACATGAGGGTCCTGCAGATTGTTCAAGATGGAAGGCACGGCTTTCCAGTCTCCTTTTTTAGGATCATCAGTGTAGAGCATGCTCATCTGCCCGGACGGATTGCCGGTGACATAAAGGACAGAATCTTTATAGTTATGGGCGCTGGGCGCGTTGGATCCTTCAAAATACCATTTTTCCGGGTCAATAAAGCTCCAGTTAAGCAAATCCGGCGAATGCCAGTAGCCCATGGACCGGGTCACGAACATATAGTATTCTCCCCTGAATTCCACCACCGCGGGATCCGCGCCGGATCGATAGGAAAGACCGTTGTGGGCATTATAGATCATATAGGTGTAGTCCAGGTTGAGGGGGTTGCAATAGGTGCTCATCCGGGTGTCCTGGGCAAAAGTGTGTTTCCGGGCCTGCAGCATAAAAACTCCCCACACCGCAAGGAACAAAAGGAAACAGTTTCTTTTTTTCATGACTTTTCTTTTTTGTTTCTTTCAAAAACGGGAGAATGATTGTCACTCCGGATCACGTTCAAAACCCAGATTATTCAATCCTTCCTGTATTTCCGGGGCAGCCATAAATAATTTCCATCCCAAACCGGTACGGTGATTTTCGATCATCGCCACGATCGGCCCCTGGTCGATCGCCAGGTACCTTTCAGGGTAGAAGTCATGTTCCGGGCTCAAACCGTCATAAAAGCCATACCGGCCAAAAACCCTATTCCCATAATTGTAATACAGATTCTTGAGCACCCGCATAGATGCTTCAGGCGTATAGGGAAAGGAGGAGAGCGCTGCCGTGGGCGTGATTATCCCGCGGTCATTGGCGGGATGATGGGCGGCATATCCGTCCACGGTGTATCCCGCGGTAAGGCCCCACAGGTCTTCACCATAGCCTTCATACCCAGCTTTGTTTTCCACACACCAGGCTCGGTTAATTAGACTGTGGTTTCTGTTCAAGGCCCAGTAATCTGCGTACCGGTCCTTCAGTCCTTTGGGGTTTAGACCCAGATAGGAGTAGTGCGCCCAAAATAAGGGACCGCCCATTTCCTCCGCCCCGTTGTGCTTTAGGATCAGGGGATGGCCGTACGCTGTTTTTGTGCTGGTGATGTTTCCGTTTCTGGCCCATCCTTTATGGTAGGCGTCTGGCGACACCGGATGGGTAGGAGAGGAGGCCGCAAGGATGTAAGTGATCAGGCATTCATTGTATCCCTCCAGTTTGAAACCGATCTTCCAGCCAATGTTGGGCGACCAATGCCAGTAGAGGACGTCCTCCCCGCCTTTGGTGTACCAGTCCCATTCCATTTCTCTCCATAATTGGTCTATTTTCTCCGCGATCTCCCGTTCCTGTTCATTTCCATTCCTGTAATATTCTCTCACTGCCAGTAATCCCTGCATCAAAAATGCCGATTCCACCAGATCCCCGCCGTCATCGTCTTTGCCAAACGGTTTTACCTTTCCCGTCTCACCATGGATCCAATGGGACCAAACGCCATGAAAACGGTCTGCCGTGGCT
>DATGOS010000075.1:0-3884 GCA_035305725.1 Cyclobacteriaceae bacterium | reverse complement strand
TTTTGAAACGGCACAATATTCAGGTACCGGCGTCTCTCCATTTGGAATATCCTTTGGGGGGGGCGGAGCACGGTGCCACCAAACTGACTGTTGATAAGCGGCAGGTGTTTGAGGCGATGAAGAGAGACCTTCAGAAAGTCCAGGAACTTTGGAGGGACGCTTAACAAAAGGGTTGAAGGATTTTGTTTGTAATTGTTTACAATACAGGTTCGACTGACCGATTAATATTGCCCATCAATAACAGATGGGGGGTAACCGCAAAATTTTGCTAAATTTGCTTGATATGAAAAACAACGAAAATAAACCCCAGGGGATGAACCGGAGGGAATTTGTCCACCTGAGCACCGGGGCATTGATGGCTCTCGGAACGGTGGGATTTACAACAAAACCAAGCAAATACGATAAAATGAAAAACCCAAAAAAGATTGTGATCAAGCGGGTGGATTCCAATTTCGAAAGGGAGCCCCTCATTCCTTACCGGTTCAAAGGCAGCGCCATATCCGAAAGCTGGCAAACCGTTGCTTATATTGAAGGGGAATCAGGGATCAGCAAAATCGGGCTTGGTACCCAAGGAACCTTATGGTCGGATTCCAAGGTGTTTTTTGACCATTCCACCAATGGGGGCAACGCCCTGATGTATGCCATGACCGAAAGGGCACTGCAGATGATCAAAGGCAGTTCTTTCACTGACCCGGTGAGCTTGCTGGATGAGCTTTTGCCGGAGGTATATGAGTATGGAAAAAAAGTCACCAACAATCCCGATTTAAAGAAAACCTTTGCACTGAATGCCCTGGTACCGGTGGACAACGCGATCTGGTTGTTGTATGCTGCGGAAAATGGTATGGACCAATTTGATCAAATGATTCCAGAGGCTTACAAGCCGGGACTGTCCCACCGGCACGACAAGGTGGCCAGCATCCCCTCCTTTAGCGTTGGCGCTAAGGTAGAAGACATACGGAAAGCCGCGGAGCAAGGATATTTTATCATGAAACTGAAAACCGGTTCGGCGGGCACCCAAAAGGAGATGCTGGAAAAGGACATTGCCTTCCTCACCGCGGTGCATAAATCCATCGGTCATTTTGAGACGCCCTATACCGAAAACGGCAAAATCCCCTATTATTTTGATGCGAATGAAAGGTATGATGAAAAAGAAACGTTAGAAAGGTTTCTGGACCACGCTAAAAAAATAGGGGCGTTCGAACAAATCGCAGTGATTGAGGAGCCTTTTGGAGAGCGTAACGACGTGTACGTGGGGGATTTGGGTGTGCGTGTGGTTGCCGATGAAAGTGCCCATACGGTGGAAGATGCTGCCGAAAGGATGGAACAGGGATACAGCGGTATTGCCGTGAAGGCCATTGCCAAAACCCTGACCATGACAATGAAGATCGCCCAGCTTGCCCACGAAAAAAGCGTGCCCTGCTTTTGCGCTGACTTGACCGTTAACCCTATACTGGTGGACTGGAACAAATCCGTGGCTGCCCGGCTTGCCCCTTTTCCGGGGATGAACCTGGGCCTTCAGGAAACCAACGGCCACCAATACTACAAAAACTGGGAAAGGATGATGTCTTATCATCCCAAAGCAGGAGCGAACTGGACCAGAACCCAAAATGGCGTCTACATCACCGATGAGTCATTCTATAGGGAAAGTGCCGGAATTATGGATCCTATTCCCCATTATGAGCAACTGTTCAAGGATGATTTAGCATAAGGTATGGGACCATTTGCACGACTTGAATCTTGAGTGTTGACCATTGATTATTGCTTGTTTCCAGATTTATTGTTCAATGTTCAAGATGAATTGCAGGCGGCCGAAAATGTATTTATGAACTTTCATACCTGGTGTTTTAGGTTCTTATCAATACTCAATGGAGATATCTAATGTATTCATCACTTGCCTTGCCTTCCTGGCCGTGGAGGCGGTCGCACAGCAAGCCCCCTATCCTCCCAGCGATTATATCAAGACGGTGGAATGGGACACCGCGTCCACAATCCAATATGGGCTCGGCAGTGACCAGTGGCCCGTAACCTGGGCAGATGATGACCAGGTATATTCCGCTTGGGGAGACGGTCATGGCTGGAACCACGAAAAAGGGGAAAATAAAGTGAGTATAGGGGTGACCAGAATTTCCGGTCAGCCCCCTCAGCTCCATGGCACCGACACCTGGGGGGCAGGACCGGGGTCCAGTTTCGGAAAACCGGATGCCCTGGTGGCTTTCGACAATAAGCTGTTCATGTTTTGGAACAACGGGGACAGTAGGTTTGATCATGATTCGTATCCGTCTGTGTCCCTGGACAGCGGGAAAACCTGGGAACTGGGGTCTGAACGGGTGTTCAAATACGCTCCGGTTGGGTTCAGGGTTCGGGGCATCTGCCAGTTTGGACCTGGCTATAAGGGAGCTCCCGAGGATTACCTATATGTCTACTTTGGCTTAAACAGACACCCGGACATTTACCTTGCCAGGGTTAAAAAAGAGGAAATCTTCAATGACAATGCCTATGAATGGTATGCGTACAGAAAGCCTGACGGTTCTGCCGCATGGTCCGGTGATTTTGGGAAAAGGTCTGTTGTTTTTCACGACAACAACGCCTATTTGTGGCATGTAAGCGTAAACTACAACCCCGGGCTGGATCGGTATATACTGACAAAGCCGCATTTTACGGCGACAGACAATAGAGACGATGTGTTGGCGGACATTTCAAGCTTGGGCATATTCGATGCACCGACCCCCTGGGGGCCCTGGACCACGGTATATTATGAGGACCATTTTTTGGATAAGTATGTAAAGTTTAATTTTTTTATTCCCAATAAATACCTGGACGGGGAGGGAAAGACTTTTTGGCTGGGCTGGTCCGGCTGGCCGGAATATGATAACGTCAATTTTATTAAGGGAAGGTTTGTGGTGTATTAAATATACGGTACAAGTACTATACGGATGTTCTTCTCACTATGCAAAATTTTGATGTTTAACAAAAGACCATTTTTTTCTTTTTTTTAACCTGGTGAGGACAGGCAGAGCTTATGAAGTAATGCAGGACAAGGTTCCGGGAATAAGAAACGACCGCCTGTTTTTCCCTATTCCTGAGTATGCCATAGACGTCAACCCCGGCTTAACCCAGAATCCCGGTTATTGACCGGTTTCCGACGCGGTTGTATGGATTTCCCTTAATTTCTTTTATATTAAAGCTTTCAAAAACCCATGCGAAAACTTAATTCCGGAACAATCAGTCCTGTCAGACTTATGAAAAAAGTGATGATGGCCAGCCTGGTCTTTATCGGATTTTTTTCCTGTGACCAACAGTCCGCACCTGATACAGAAAGACCAAATATCCTGTTCATCATCGCAGACGACGCCTCCTTTAGCAGCATGGGCATATATGGGTCGGAGTATGTGAACACGCCTAATTTTGACAAACTTGCCAAAGATGGGATTTTATTTGCCAACGCTTTTTCGAATAATCCGAAATGCGCTCCGGCCCGTGCTTCTATTTTGACCGGACGCTATTCCTGGCAGCTTGAGGAGGCGGTGGTGCACCGGCCATTGATGCCCGATAAATGGATGTTTTATCCCGAACTCCTTGAGGAAAACGGATATTTCGTGGGCTTCACCGGAAAAGGCTGGGGGCCGGGCATCTGGACCAGAGGCGAGACCAACCCCGCAGGAAGAAGCTATACTGGAAATGAACTTGATCCCCCGTACAAGGGGATCAACAGCACGGACTACAGCAAAAATTTCAGCTACTTTTTGGATTCCAACCGGGACAACCTGCCGTTTTGTTTTTGGCTGGGGACTTTCGAACCGCACAGAGGCTACGAAAAAGACGCTTATATAAAAGCTGGCCGGGACCTGATGCAGGTGAAGCTGCAGAAGTTTTTCCCCGACAAT
>DATGOS010000074.1:0-3265 GCA_035305725.1 Cyclobacteriaceae bacterium | reverse complement strand
CATCGGCTATATTTCAGCCAATCAGGATTTTGATTTTAACGTGGTCATCCGAAGTATCGTGTTGGATAAAAGTGCCGGAAAATTGTTCTTCGCGGTGGGGAGTGCCATTACCTACGATGCAGACCCGCTTCAGGAATACATGGAGTGCTTGCTAAAAGCCAAACCTATTTTTGACGTGCTGCAAGGACCAAACGATCCTCGTCAAGCCAGGTAGCCATACCTATTAAAATGGATAACCTATGGCAAAATTGAATACCAGGTTTTCTCTCCTCCAGGTTTTGTCTTTGAAGTCAAAAGAATTACCCCAGCGTTCATTTTCCGGGAGATGAGGTTTTCTGATTGGCGTAGCCAAATCCAGCCGGATCACAAAAAACTGGATGTCCACCCTGAGCCCAAAGCCAACTCCTACGCCCAATTCCTTGAACCAGTCAGATGAAAATTTTCCACCCGGCAAAGCACTGTTTTCTTTTGCCAGCCAGATATTTCCCGCATCTGCAAAGAGGCCTCCTTTCACGATGGAAACAATTGGAAAACGGTACTCGAGGTTTCCCTCCAGGCGTATATCCCCCGACTGGTCAAAATAAGAACCGATATTGAACTCGCTGGGGCGGAACGTCCCCGGGCCAAGAGAGCGTATCCTAAATGCGCGTACACTGTTGGGGCCTCCCGAAAAGTACTGTTTGACATAGGGCAGGGACAATGAGTTGCCGTAAGGGATACCCACTCCGCCAAACAGGCGGCTTGCGATGACGTGATCTTCGCTGATCTTGTAGTGATACCTCAGCTCCAAATCGCCTTTGGCGTATTGCGCATATTCCAGGCCCAAAAACCGTGCGTCCCCTCCACCGATGGTATTGTTGAGAAGATTCACCGTGTTTCCGGCCAGATCCACGGTAGTTCCCACAAAGAAACTGTGCTTCCTTTCGGGATCTCCCAACTGGTTGTAATTAAAAATATAATTCACACCGGCGATAAACTGCTGTTCAAAGCTTCTCTTCAAAAACGGGTTACTGTCCAATATGGCGTCGAACTCCGGAGAAGTCTTGGACAGGTTCACATAGCTCAAATGGATGGGGTTTATCTCGTGGTAAACATACCTGTTGGCGTTCCAGTTGTATCCATAGGATCCTGACACAGACTGTAATCTGTACAATCCTACCCGGTTCATCAGCTCCAATGCCAGCGACACCTTAGTTTTGGGAACGGAATAGCTGAAACGTTCTTTAATGGGGAGGGGAAATACGACTCTTGGAAAAATCAGGTCTGCCCTTACTTCAGCAGCCAGGGAACTTAAATTCTCCCTCTCCCCGCCGGATAGTTGTGATTCATAAGACAAATTCATGGTAAGGTTAAATGTCTCCCCGCCTTGAAAAAGATTTCTGTTTCTAAAGGTGACCATCACGCCCGGTCCTGCGAAATGGTTCGATTTGGATATACCTTGCAGTTCTGCCCGTACGGTCCTTTTGTTCAACGGGGACAGAAATATATTGGCATCCAATAGGCCTTGGCCATCCGCGGATCTGGCGGAGTCCTTTTCATCAAACCTGATGTTAACATACCGGTAGGATCCAATGGAGGTAAGCCTGCTGCTGGTGCGCCTGGAGGTCTGGGAATTGTAAAGCTGGCCTGGTTGGAAAAGGATATACTGCTCCAGCAAATCGGGCTTGAAAAACAGGTCGTCCTGTATAAATTCAAGATTGGAAACTACTGTGGTGTCGGGATTTCCCTGCTCTCCATGCAGGGAATAATTCGGATAAACCTTGATGTCACCAATCACGTATGGGATGATTGACTTTGTGGGGGCGTCGCGTTTAACGCCTACAAATAGGTCAAACTTTCTTTCCTCAAAATTGTTGGTGTCCGCCTCAAAAATCAGATAGTCCGGAGTGATGTTGTAGTATCCTTCCAACTTCAGCGCTTCTTCCAACCGCACCCTCTCGTCTTTGAGCGCATTAAGATCAAAGCGCATACCGGCTTTCATCTCTGTTTCCTCCAGCAGTTCCGCCATCTTTTTTTGGATCGGCAGGGAGTCTCCCCCCACCTGGTAGCTTTCAAGCACATAAGGTTCGGTAAGGCTCGCGGTGTATTGTACAGAGGCAAATTTATCTTTTTTGGTTACCTCCGATTCCACCAGACTATAAAAAAAGCCCCTGTTTTCCAGCCGGTTAAAGATCAGTTCCTCCGTTATTTCAGGGTTTGCCTCTGAAAAATATACCGGCTCCTCTCCTATTTTGTTTTTCAAAAACCGGTTTATGAAACCTGGATTCTCCTGGCTTCCCTTGTAAAAAGCCCATAAGCCTATACGCATGCCGAGAATTTTGCTGTTGGGCTCAGGTTCCAAAAGCGCCTCCAATTCACCTTCAACCTCCTTTTTGTCCCTGATTTTGAAATCTGCCTCCATATCCAGATCCGCCCCCGTGTACAGCAGTTCTCCTTCAGGTATAAATTTTTTGACACCACAGGAAGTGATTCCTGCAAAAAACAATGACAATATGACCGTCAAAAATTTATTCATCCTTCCCTATTTTTTATTCTTTCACTGTAAATCCTTTTGGCTGCTATTGGCCCGCACCCTCCTCATTACCTTCCTCGGGTTTGCGTGCTCTGTCCTCTTTTTCCTGCTCTTTCCTTTCATTCCGCTCTTCCTCAGGATCAATCCCCTTCCAAAGCTCCCAAAACTCATTAAATTCCCTGTTAAAGATCAATGAAAGACCAGTAATGATGAGTTGTCCGTCAATAACGCTTTCAAACTGGTTTTTCCTGAAACCCCTTAACCTGTACCTTCCGTTTTCCGTGAGCAGGTATTCCACGCTGACGTTCCCAAAGACCGGGTTTCCACGATCAGAACCCGGTGAACTGCCCTCCACATCCATCTGGCTTCCGACATTCACGACCAGCCGGTCGTTAAAAAGACTTTGCTGGGCATTCACGTTTAATTGGGTGCGGTTTTGGCCCGTCCCTTCCCGGTAATCCTGGAAGCTGTCCAAATCAAAATCAAGTTCTAAGCCCGAACCTCCAAACAGGCTGTTTGAAAAGGCATTAAGCTGGTCGGAAAGCAACTGGCTTACACTGGATCTGGCCATCGCGGTCGTACCGCCTCCAGAACCGTCGCTGCCTGTAGCGGGAAAAAACCTGTTTAAAACAAGCAAGGAAAAAACCTGCTTATTCAATTCATCTTCCTGGGTGTTGATCTGCTGCACCCGGGTATACACATTTCCTCCCATTGCCCCCTGCTGATCCTCAGGCATATCCAATCCAAAGGATA
>DATGOS010000073.1:0-6355 GCA_035305725.1 Cyclobacteriaceae bacterium | reverse complement strand
GGACGCCAGAATCATCTTTACCGATACCGAGCCTTCCAACTGGTCCTGGGATCCGGTGGCGGGTCAATATTACTGGCACCGGTTTTTTTCACATCAGCCTGATTTGAACTTCGACAATCCAAAGGTCCAGATGGAAATCTTCAAGATTGTGGAATTCTGGCTTCGGCTTGGCGTGGACGGTTTTAGGCTGGACGCTGTCCCTTACCTCTTCGAACGGGAAAACACCAACTGTGAAAACCTGCCAGAAACCCATCAGTTTCTGAAAGACCTTAGGGCGCATGTAGACCGGAAATTTTCCAACAAACTATTGCTGGCAGAAGCCAATATGTGGCCGGAAGATTCGGCCGCCTATTTTGGGGATGGGGATGAATGCCATATGAACTACCATTTTCCCATTATGCCCAGGATGTTTATGGCGGTGAAGATGGAGGACCGCTATCCCATCATCGATATCATCGACCAAACACCAGATATTCCCGAATCCTGCCAGTGGGCGATATTTTTGAGAAACCATGACGAGCTTACCCTGGAGATGGTCACCGATGAGGAGAGGGATTACATGTACAGAATGTTTACAAAGGATTCCCAGGCGAAAATCAACGTGGGGATTCGGCACCGCCTGGCGCCGCTTTTGGAAAACAGCCGGAACAAAATCGAGCTGCTGAATTTCCTGTTATTTTCACTGCCGGGTACCCCCGTCATCTATTATGGGGACGAGATTGGAATGGGCGATAATGTATACCTGGGCGACAGGGACGGCGTCCGAACCCCGATGCAATGGAATTCCAATAAAAATGCTGGATTTTCCGATGCAAATCCTCAAAAGTTGTACTTGCCGGTGATCATTGATCCGGAATACAAGTATGAATCCATTAATGTGGAAGCGCAGCAGATGAACTCCTTTTCGCTTTTGTGGTGGATGAAAAGGATCATCAACATGAGAAAGCAATACAAGGCCTTTGGTAGGGGTGACATCAAATTCCTTGCACCCAGCAATCCAAAAGTAATCGCATTCATCAGAACCTATGGAGAGGAGATCATTCTTGTCGTGGCTAATCTCTCCCGTTTTCCCCAGGCGGCCGAAGTGGATCTGGAAAAGTATGAGGGCTATCTTCCCGTGGAAATGTTCAGCTACAACAATTTTCCCAGGATTACCGACAGCCCCTATTTGTTTACCATGGCGCCCCATGGATATTTTTGGTTTGTTCTTGAAAAAGAACGCGTTTTGGTAGAAGAAGAGGAAGGAAGCTATCCCGTATTGAAAGTGGGTACCTGGAAAGGCCTTTTTTCTGAAAGGGGACTCAGCCGGCTGGAGAAAAACATATTACCTGCCTACGTCCGGGAGTGCCGATGGTTTGGCAGCAAAGCCAGAACCATCAAAAACATCAAAATCAAAGAAATCCTGGACGTGGGCGACAAGGAGCTGGAGGCCAACTGGTTGATTTTGGACATACAATACACAGAGGGAATGGCGGAACTCTACCAGCTGCCTGTAGCCTTCGCCAACGTCCAGGTGGAGGAAGAGTTCCGGGTTTTTGACAAAAAAAGCGTGATCTGCAAATTGGTCATTGACGAAGAGGAAGGGCTGTTGGTAGATGCGGTATATAAGGAAAGATTCCGGGACACGCTGTTCCGTCAGTTACGGAAAGGCGCTAAACTGAAAACCGGAACCGAGCAACTGGTTTTTTACACCAACCAAACCGCAAACCTTAAGGCAGAACAGGAAATAAATTCCAAACTGCTGGAAGCGGAACAAAGCAATACCTCTATCATCTATAACGGGAAATATTTCATGAAGCTTTACCGCAAGATTGAGAATACAATCAATCCCGACATGGAGCTCACTCGGTTTCTTTCGGAAGAAACCACCTTTCCCAATGTACCGGCATTTTTCGGCAGCATTTCGCTTTCCCACGAAGACGATACCCAGACGGTATTGGCTATGGTGCAGGAAGCCGTTCCTAACCAAGGTGATGCCTGGGAGTACACCAAAGATGCGCTTCAGAGATTTTTTGAGGCCGTTCTGATCCAACCCAAGACAGAAGCGCCGCCCAAGCTCACAGAGGATCTTTCCCTACCATTGTTGTTCGAGAACATATCGCCGGAACTACAGGACCTGTTTGACGGGGTTTTTGCGGATAGGATTTCTCTGTTGGGCAAGCGGACCGGGGAAATGCACCAGGCCTTTGTTTCCGTTCCCGAAAATCCGGACTTTACCCCTGAAGCATTCTCCCTGCATTATCAACGCTCTTTGTATTCGTCCATGCAATCCCTGACCCGGAGGGCGTTTCAGAACCTAAAACAGCAAATCAAACACCTGCCTGATCCTGTAAAGGAAGAGGCTGAGGAAGTGTTAAACATGAGGGATAAGGTTCTGAAGGTTTTCAAAAATATCTTTTCCCATAAAATGAACACCATGAAGATCAGAAATCACGGTGATTTTCATTTGGGACAGGTATTGTGGACCGGCAAGGATTTTATGATCATAGATTTTGAGGGCGAGCCTGCCCGGCCTTACAGCGAGCGACGGCTGAAACGCTCGCCCTTAAGGGATGTGGCGGGAATCGTCCGCTCCCTTCACTATGCTTCGTACAGCACCATTCTGGATGAGCGGTACAACATACACCGAGTGGAAGACAACCTCCAGGAATGGGCAGAAGTATGGTTTCATCACATGAGCAGGTTTTACCTGCACGGATATCTTGAACAAATAAAAAACGAAAGCTTTATCCCGGACAATGATGGCGACTTTAAGATCATGCTGCACACTTATTTACTTGAAAAGGCGGTTTATGAATTGAATTACGAGCTTAACAACCGTCCGGATTGGGTGCTGATTCCTCTAAGGGGGATAAAATCCATCTTAAACTCGTACAAGTATGACTAAGCAAGATAAAAACCTCCAGGAAAACCCTTCCACGGAAGCCAGTTTGTTTTCGGATTATGACATACACCTGTTTAAAGAAGGCAAGCATTTTCACCTGTATAAAAAACTGGGGTCCCATCCGATGGAGCACCAGGGCAGGAAAGGGACATATTTTGCCTTATGGGCACCCAATGCGCAGCAGGTAAACCTGATCGGAGACTTTAACCATTGGAACAGAAACAGCCATTGTCTGAATGCGCGTCCGGATGGCTCCGGGATCTGGGAGATTTTTGTCCCGGATCTGCATCAGGGGACTGTGTATAAATACTTTATCCGCTCCAATAACGGCTACGAAGTGGAAAAGGGAGACCCTTATGCTTTCCTCTGGGAAACGCCTCCCAATACTGCATCGGTCGTTTGGGACACGCGCTTCAAATGGGGCGACAAACAGTGGATGAAGACACGTATGGAAAAGGCTGCGGATCCCAAGCCCTACTCAGTTTATGAAATGCACATAGGTTCCTGGAAAAGAGTGCCGGAGGAGGGAAACCGGTTCCTTACCTATAAGGAATTGGCTGAGGAGCTGCCGGGCTATCTAAAGGAGCTGAACTTTACCCATGTAGAATTTATGCCTGTCATGGAGCACCCGTTCTTTGGCTCCTGGGGATACCAGGTGACGGGATATTTTGCGCCTTCCAGCCGCTTTGGCACCCCCGATGATTTTATGGCGCTCATAGATGCCCTGCACCGGGAAGGTATAGGGGTGATTCTTGACTGGGTACCTTCGCACTTTCCGTCCGATATGCACGGGCTGCATTATTTTGACGGTACTTTCCTCTATGAGCATGCGGATCCGAGAAAAGGCTACCATCCGGACTGGAAAAGCTACATTTTCAATTATGGGCGAAACGAAGTACGCTCTTTCCTGATCAGCAATGCCTTGTTTTGGCTGGACCGCTATCATGCGGACGGCCTGCGGGTGGATGCGGTGGCCTCCATGCTATACCTGAATTATTCCCGTGAAGAGGGGGAATGGGAGCCCAACGAATTTGGCGGTCAGGAAAACCTGGAAGCCGTGAGTTTTCTGAAAGAGTTTAACGAGACGGTCTATCGGGAATTTCCGGATGTGGTGACCATTGCCGAAGAATCCACTGCCTGGCCCCGTGTGTCCCGGCCTACTTCCATGGACGGGCTGGGCTTTGGGATGAAGTGGATGATGGGCTGGATGCATGATACCCTGGAGTATTTTAACCTGGACCCCGTCTACAGGCAACATCATCAAAATAGCATCACTTTCAGCATTTATTATGCTTTTACGGAAAACTTCATGCTGCCCCTGTCCCATGATGAGGTGGTATACGGAAAACAACCGCTCATCTATAAGATGCCGGGCGACAACTGGCAGAAGTTCGCGAATCTGAGAGCCTTGTATGCTTACATGTATAGCCATCCGGGCAATAAGCTGCTTTTTATGGGAGCCGAATTTGGCCAGACTTCCGAATGGAACCATGACGCCAGTCTGGACTGGCACCTTAAATTCCAGCATTTCCATAAAGGTCTTCTAAATTGCGTAAAGGTCCTCAATAGCCTGTTTAAAACAGAAACCGCCCTATACGAGCTTGGATTTGAGGAAAGTGGCTTTGAATGGATCGATATACAGGATGCGGCAAACAGTTGCATCTCCTATGTACGGAAAGGAAGCAGTGAATACGATTTGGTGTTGGTCGTGTGTAATTTCACCCCCGTGATCAGGGAAAATTATCGCCTGGGGGCCCCGGCTGCCGGATACTGGAAAGAAATTTTCAATAGCGATGACAAAGCTTTCGGGGGAAGTGGCATTACCAATCCAAACACTATTGAAACGGCCCAGGAGCCCAAACATGGCCGTGACCAATCCATCGCCCTGACTTTGTCTCCCCTTGGAGTGACTTACCTGAAATACGAGGGACCTCCGTCATAAAATATCCTGACCCGATCTAACCCGTATCCGTAAATCCGTATCCGTAATAATGCATAGCGCGAATAAATCAGCACCGCCTTTCGCCTTACGCCTAGTCCCTTACGCCTTACCCCTTACCCCTTTCGCCTTATGCCTTACCCCTTACCCCTATATCCCCAACTTCGCTTTTAAGCTGCTGTCCAAATCTTCATAAATATCCACGTCCGTCAGTTGTTGTAATATCCCCGTTTCCAGGCCAAGCCTGGCGGCCACTTCCATGGTGTCTGAAAATACGGTAGCGGTACTCCAGGGAATGTTTTCAAACAGCTCCGGGTGCGGTCTTTTCATGCCCAACAAATAGTAGCCCCCGTCATTGGCGGGGCCGATCACCAAATCCCTGGCATCCAGCACCCGGAGCGCCTCCTGCAGCAGTCCGGCCTTCAGCCCGGGACAGTCCGTCCCAATGATGACCGCCTTGCGAAACCCCTTCCCCAAAACTTCCTCAAAAGCTTTTTCCATCCGCTTCCCCAGGTCGCCTTTGCATTGAATGCTGCTGAAATAGTTGTCATTGAATATGAATTCGGCCTGTATTTCTTTTTCGAAGAAAACAAAAACAGCAATATCCAAAAGTAATACCTGTTCGTGGGTGTGGCTTAACAAATAGTCATACACCGCTACGGCCTTTTCCTCCCCCACGGTTTTTGCCAGCCTCGTCTTTACCTTACCCTTTTCGGGCTTTTTTTGAAAAATAATGACCGCGCCCTGTTTCTTCATTTTTATTTTTTAACGCGAAGCCTTCAAATAAGATCAAGTGGTACTTCCTCCACAACTGCTGCCTGCTCCGGCCGTGCAGCCAAAACAATGCTTGTTGGTGACGATGTCCCTGTGGAGCAGCTGTTCCGCATCAAAATCCCTGACATGGGCCGCCCCGCAGGCGACGGGCAGGTCCAGCATCTGGTTGAAATCGCAGTCATAGATGGTCCCGTCCCAGCCCACGGAAACGGTGTTTCTGCACATTACATTTAAGGCTGCGGCCGGATTGAAATTGGTGATCAGCTTTTCCATGTATTCCTCATAATTTCCGGTTCTCAACAAATATTCCAGGAACCTGCTTACGGGAAGATTGGTGATTGTATACAAGTCGTTGAAGACGATGCCATATTGGTCCTTAAGCTTTTTTTGATACTGAGTTTTAAGCGCGGCCTCGTCAGGGGGAAGAAATGCCCCGGAAGGGTTGTAGACCAGGTTTAATTTCAGGCCCGTTCCTTCTTTGCCGTAGCCCACCCTGTTCAACATTTGCAGGGCTTTGATGGATCGCTCAAACACCCCGGTTCCCCGCTGTGCGTCGGTCTTGATGGCCGCAAAATAAGGAAGGGAGGATACCACTTCACAATTGTGCATTTTATAAAATTCCGGTAGATCATGGTATTTGGGATTCGAGACAATAATGGTCAGGTTGCACCTCACCATAATTTCGGTCCCCAAGGCGTAAAGTTCTTTCACAAACCACCTAAAATGGGGGTTCATCTCTGGGGCACCCCCCGTGATAT
>DATGOS010000072.1:0-8034 GCA_035305725.1 Cyclobacteriaceae bacterium | reverse complement strand
CGACAAACATGCTGAAATTGCCATCGCCGCAGCCGAAGCAGGAAAGATGATCCTTTGTGAAAAGCCGCTTGCCCGAACCCTGGATGAGGCCCACGAGATGGTGGATGCGGTGGATAAAGCGGGCGTAAAAAACACGGTCTGGTACAATTACCGGAGAATTCCCGCAGTCACCCTGGCCAAGCAGCTTATTGATGAGGGAAAGCTTGGGAAAATATTCCATTTTCGCTCCAATTTTCTTCAGGATTGGACCATAAGCCCGGACGTGCCGCAGGGGGGTGATGCCACCTGGAGGTTGGATGTCGACGCGGCGGGTTCCGGGGTCACCGGCGATCTGCTGGCGCACTGTATTGATCTGGCCATGTGGATCAACGGGGGGATCACCGATGTGTCCGCCATGACCAAAACCTTTATCAAAGAAAGGATCCACCAGTCTACCGGGGAAATGCAAAAGGTGGGTATTGACGACGCCAGCTTGTTTCACTGCCATTTCGAAAACGGTTCATTGGGCCAGTTTGAAGCCACCCGGTATGCCCGGGGCCACAAGGCCTTGTTTACCTTTGAAATCAACGGGGAGCATGCTTCCATCCGCTGGGACCTGCATGACCTGAACCGTCTGGAATATTTTGACCACCGTGATTCGTCTGTGGTGAGGGGCTGGCGGTCGATCCTCGTGACCGACGGTGACCAGCCCTATATGAAAAGATGGTGGATACCCGGAACGTCTATTGGCTACGAACATTCCTTTATCCATCAGGTGGCCGATTTTTTCAAGAGCCTGGATACCGGCGAGCCTTGCGCGCCTACGTTTAAAGACGCGCTGGAAACCCAAAAGGTATGTCAGGCCATCTTGGATTCCGCCAACTCGAAAAGCTGGAAAGAAACGGGCGTTTCCTGGGATGCCGGGTAAGCGAATGTTTAAACAGTGGGAGGAAAAAAGGGAGGAGGTTTAGCGCTTTCTTTCAATTGAAGGGACACGAAACAGCGAATAAAAGCAATGTCGTGAATAAAAGCTCAATAGCGGTCCCGGGGGCTGATGTTTAAATGAAATATTGACCCCGGGATCATGTCTTCTTCTTATCTTCGGCATTAAATGGAGGAGAAAATTATGGATGACAGAGAAAAATTGGAGGCAACAAAAGCCTTTCTTTTCAAACTGCTTTCGGCCGGGGCTTTGGACCAGGCAATAGCCTGGTTGCGGCAGCAAACAGAAAACATCACATCGGATTCCTTAGGCAATAAGATATTTATGGCCTTCAGCCAGGCTTCCCGTTATTTTAAAAGGGATCTGCTGGAAGTCAGCCAGGATAATTTAAGGGAGATTGACAAAATTGTTCCTGGATTTCGCCCCGATACCTGGAATAGGCTCCGGGCCGCCAGAAGCTACCTGTTGCTGCACGTTCCTATGGAGCCCGCCGAACGGTTCTTTCAGAGGCTGGACAAAATTTTCGAAATGGCGGATCTTCATGAAATGGAAGCGCTGTATGGCTCCCTTCCCTTATTGCCATACCCGGAACAGCTCTCGCTTAGGGCGGCGGAGGGGCTGCGGACAAACATCACTTCGGTTTTTGATGCCATTGCCTTACACAATCCTTATCCGGCGCAATACCTGCCGGAGCCTGCGTGGAACCAAATGCTGATCAAGGCGGTGTTTCTGCAACGACCCTTGTTTAAAATTACGGGCGCTGACGACAGGGCCAACGAAAAACTGGCCCGGATCATGGTGGACTTTGCCCATGAACGGTGGAAGGCCGGAAGGCCCGTGCCGCCCGAACTTTGGCGTTTTGTGGGGCCTTTTATGAATGAACAGGATGTCGGGGATATGGAAAGGGAGATAGCAGGCGACAATAAGCTGGCTAAAGAAGCTGTGCTGCTGGCGTTTAGCATGAGCGACTTACCCACAGCACAAAAGCATTTGGAGGCACATCCGGAGGTGAAAGCAAGGATAAAAAACGGTGAACTGAACTGGGAGGATATAGGAAAACGGTTTTTTGGAGAGTCGTAAAAGGGAAGGCTTGCTTTAGGTTTTGCTTTCTTTGGGGTTACGACCATACCACCGGATACACTTATCTCATTGCAATGATCCAGTCCGCAGATTCCAACTGGCTTTGTGAAACCTCAATGTACGCGTCGTTTTGGTACAGTGCCTCTTCACTGCTAAACTTGTCATTGTTGTACTTAAAATACCGGAAGCTTCCATTTTCCCCTGACTTCCTGGCAATTAGAACAACGGGCTGAGCCCCCGGTTGTTCAAAAAAATCTGCCTCCGTAAAATCCAGATAACGCATAAGGGTAAAGTGCTTCAGGAGGAATACACGGAGTGCCGTGCCGGCTATTTTGAAATCATTGTGAATTAAAGATAAGACTCCGTTTTCTTTGACAATATTGTTTCCCAAGGCATAAATAGAAGTGTGGTTACCGTCCTTCGGGCGATAAGTTTTATCAGATTCGGGCAAGTTGCCGTCTTTATTTTCAAGTTTTTCAATCCGTGCAGCAGGGAGATGGCTAAGCACCACGTCGAAGCCCACAAAAGCTCCACGGTTGTTAAATCCCGCGGGGAATTCAAGCCTCCAGTCTAATGTCAGCGGATTTCCGTACTTTATGTTGTTGCCGACCTGGGGCAGGGGGACCAGTTCAGGGGCAGGCAGGAATTCGGGGCGTAAGTCCGGACTGTTCATATAGCAGACCGGGGAGGCGTTGCCATGGGGGCCATCTGGAGTTTTGTAATAGGCGCTCTGCAACAGAGACGCCCATAGCCCCAGCCGGGTGGTCCTCACCGAATCAGGATTACTGTCCACCCCAAAAAGGCAGTTCTCGATCAGGGTCTGCATTTCATGAAACAACGCTTCCTGCACACGCTGGCTTTCTCTATCCTCCGGATTGTAATGGAAAAGGTTCCCGTCTTTATCGCTCACCTCCAGTGCATCATTGACCACCTTCACATCATACTCCCGGAGCTGACGACCATTACGGTCCTGAAGTATCCGCAGGTCATTTTTTATGGAAATTAACGCACCAAGGGCCGAAATCAGCAGCTGCCCCGAACCTACAGCCGGATCGCAGATGTGTATACTGTTGACAATGCGGTTCGCTTCCGCGCGGTCTTCAATTTGGTCACGGACTTCTTCCAGGGATTTGCAGTTCCAGTGTTTGGCTTCATTGAATTTTTGTACCACGGCCCTTTGGACGGACTCCCTTGCCATATAGTTGGCGATAAATGCGGGTACCAGTAAGGAGCCATGTTGATAGCTGTGAAGTTTTATAAAAATCTGGACCGGTGAGGCCTTGATTCGGGTCGGGCTGTTTTTGCTGGTTTTGTCCGCTTCACCCCGGAACTCATAGGCATTTAAAAATTCCAGCAGGTAAGTCAGGGAAGGCAAGCTACCGATCTTTTTGCTGCCATTTTTTTCTTTCAGGACCGTGGAGGGGTGGATTGGAATCGTATGGTGGCCTGCCAGGTTGCTGATAAAGATAGCGTGACGTTCGGTTTCAGTGGGTTCAAAAAGTGAGGTATGGAGGAACGGCACTTCTTCAAATACCCATTTTACCCGCGGGTCACGGTCTTCAAATTTTACAGGCAGTACCTGAAAAAACAAACCATTAAGGTCATTGTAGCTTTTTATCTTTTGCAGGTTTAGGAAATCAGGGGGCGTTCCGGCGCTGGACTTTTGACAAGCAATCAATTTTGCTTCCACCAGCTTCAAAAACAAAATCCTCTGAATCCAGGTGAGGGTCAGGTCCATGGCCATTTGACAAAGTTGCTCCTGCCGCGTGTCGCCGAACCGTTCCAACCAGTCCAGGCCATGTATGCTGTCCATCTTTTCCAGTTGCAGGAGGACATCCTCCAACATAGTGCCGGGATTCCGTGCGCCTTCTGGGTTTCGGCCTAACCGGATATTACCGTCGACGTTTATTTCGGTCAGCCCGATGATGTGAAACAATTCAGCGAAAAACCCTTTGTTCAGGCTGTTGTTGTTATTGTCCAAAGTGAGTTTCAGCCGGTGATTCAGTTCCTTAATCGACATTGATTTTTCCGGACAGGTCCGGGCGTCTTTTTATTGTTTGGAATTATAACCGAAAATTCAGACTAAACATCCCGGCCGATATGTAAGATCGTATTTTTCCGGCATTGAATACCGGCCTCTATATCCAGGTTTTTGTTCCGATTCTTTTATTATTATTCCCTGGGAAAATAGATCTATTAGCCACTGGTAATAAGAAGGAGACGAATGTTCTCCCTCTCCCTTCCTCTCTCCGAATCGCTCCGCCTCTCAGTTCCAAAAAAAACCTATACCTCAAACTTTGTCCACTTCCCTTCTTCGTTGGATTTCAGCACGGTCTGGATAAAGCCCATGCCGCGGAGCGCTGCTTCCACACCGGGAAAATCATGGATTTCCGGATCGTAATCGGAAGGGTTTACATTTTCCGGCGTAAGTCCCCCGGTGGCGTTCTTGCTGGCTTCCTCCCCCCATCTGGCGCGAAGGGCATAGGCAAAGTTGCGGTAGATGCTGGCAAATGTCTCCACATATCCCTCCGGATGGCCGGCAGGCTGTCGGGTATGGGCCTGGGCATGTGAGGATAAATCACCTACGCCCGTGCGGATGATTCGCGACCCTTTCTCCTGGTCGGTTTGGATCAGGGTGTTAGGTTCCTGTTGTCTCCATTTCAGCCCGCCGAATTCCCCGTAGACCCGGATGTTCAGGTCATTTTCCTCTCCGTTGCAGATCTGGCTGTCGTGGAGTATGCCTTTGGCGCCGTTGTCGAAACGAAGCAACACATTCGCATCATCGTCCAATCGTCTGCCTTCCACAAAGGTGGTAAGGTCAGCAATCAGTTCCGTGATTTTTAACCCGGTGATGTATTCCGCCAGATTTTCGGCGTGGGTGCCCAAGTCACCGATGCTACCGCCAGCGCCGCAGCGTGCCGGATCAGTACGCCATTCCGCCTGCTTCTGTCCCGAGGCCTCAAGTAGGCCGGACAGCCATCCCTGGGGGTATTCGACGATGACCTTACGAACTTTGCCTATAACCCCGGACTTGATCAGGTGCCTGGCTTCCTTGACCATGGGATAGGCGGTATAGTTGTGGGTGAGCGCAAACAACAGGCCAGAGTCTTCGATTATTTTTGCCAGGTCTCTGGCTTCTTCCATATTTAGGGTAAACGGCTTGTCCATGACCAGATGGAATCCGTTTTCAATGGCCATTTTGGCCGCCGGATAATGTACATGGTTGGGTGTCACCACGGAAACGAAATCCATCCGTTCACCTTCCGGAAGTTCCTTTTCCTTCCGGATCATTTCTTCATAAGAACCGTAAACGCGGTTTTCCGGAAGATAAAAAGCGGCACCGGCTGCCCTGGATTTTTCAGGGTCGGAGCTGAAGGCCCCACATACAAGTTCTATTTCTCCGTCAAAGGCCGCTCCCCGACGGTGAACCGCACCGATAAAAGCCTCCAGGCTTCCACCGATCATACCCATTTTGATTTTTCTAGCCATTTTGGTTATTGTTTAGTGAGATTTGAAATATAAGATGTTAGAAAAAAGACGTCAGATGTAAGACTTGAGACCATGCCGACGATTCACCAGATCATAGTAGACAGTTCGGTCCGCAGGCCACAGTTCAACGGTCGACAGCGGTTAATTGTCGAACTGTCGAATTGTCTAACCCTCCAATTGTGGACCGTGGGCTGTGGACGATTAATCAACTACATGGCAGAGAACGTTTGTCGACCGATTAAAATATTAAATCCATTCAGGCACTAATATTCAACCCCTTCAGGGTTGTCCTCTTTCAAATATCGTTTTTCCGGGGGTGGTACCCCCGGTTATTCCTATTGAAGCCTTCCAGGCTTCTGCCTACGGCCATATTAAACGGGCAGGCTGTGGTCCGTGGGCTGCCGGACCGTAGCACGATGTCTCACATCTCAATACTCAATACTCAATACTCAGTACCCAGTACTAAGAATTAAGTCTAAGAAAACCTCCATCTATAGGATAATCTGAACCTGTAATAAAGGAAGCTTCATCCGAACACAGGTAAAGTACCAGAAAGGCAATTTCATCGGGTTGCCCCATCCGGCCTATGGGTTGGGTCTTTGAAAGCTTTTCAAACATTTCCTGCTTGTTGTCTGGGTAATGTTTGGCCAGATATCCGTCTACGAAAGGCGTATGAACCCTTCCCGGAGAAATGCAGTTGCAGCGGATTTGGTGTGACAGGTAGTCTTTTGCCACGGAAAGGGTCATGCCTACCATGGCTGCCTTGGTGGTGGAATAGGCAAAGCGGTCTGATATCCCCGCACTGGCGGCAATGGAGGCGAGGTTCAGGATGGCTCCGCCGGTGGTTTTCATGACGGGAAGAACCTGGTTTAAGCAATTATAGGTGCCCTTGACATTGACGGCCATCAGTCTGTCAAAATCCTCCTCGTTGGTGGTTTCCGCGGTGCCGATATGGGCAATTCCCGCGTTGTTGACCAGAATATCAATGCGGGAATATCTGTTTTGGATGGCCTGAACGGCTTGCTTTACGTCCTGAAGCTGGCTTACATCGCATTGGTAGAAAAATGCCTGTCCCTGGCTGTCGTTGATTTTGTCCGCGACCGCAGCACCAGCTTTTTCATCCCGATCCACGATACAAACAATGGCTCCCTGCCGGGCAAACAACAATGCAATGGACTGACCAATACCACTTCCCCCGCCGGTGACAAGGGCTACTTTGTTATCTAATCTTAGCATATAGTATTTATAGTATGTTTAAATATTCTCTTTCCACATCAATACGGTGGGGGGCTGATGCATGTCCAGCCTCCGTCTATGATTAAGTTCTGGCCGGTAATGTGTCTGGCTTTTTCCGATACTAAAAACAAGGCGGCATCGGCGATGTCATCCACTTTGGCGGGTCTGCCCATGGGAGTGATCTCTGACCAGATCGCTTCATAGTCCGGGTCGGACACGGTCCGGTTTGTCAAAGTAGCGCCCGGGGAAATGGTGTTTACGTTTATCTTAAATTCCGATAGCTCAATCACCAGGTTCCTGGCCAGCATCTCAATGGCGGCCTTGCTCATGCTGTAAGCGGCTAAACCTTTGTGGGCCTGGTGTGCCGTAACTGAAGAAGTAAACAACAAAGAACCTCCGAAAGACTGTTTTCTCATTTGTAGGGCGGCGGCCTGGGCCAGGAAAAATGTGGCGTTCAGGTTGACCTGCGTCTGTTTAACAAAGGATTCCTGCGTATAACCGAGAAAATCTCCAAAGATGGTGATTCCCGCATTGGCGACGGCGATGTCCAGTTTGCCATAGGAAGATACGGCTGTTTTGACCATTTCCCCAATCACTTGAAGGTCACTGCTGTCCCCGGGTATGCCCAGGCAGGTGCCGGATGCTGTTTCCGCAATTTGGTGTGAGGATGCATCGGTCAATTGGGGATCAATATCGTTTAAAAAGACATTTGCTCCCTCATTTGCCAGATGCCTCGCTATTTCAAAACCTATTCCCTGACCCGCACCTGTTACAATGGCTACTTTGTCCTTAAAAATCATGCTTGAAACGGTTGTACTGTTGACTGAGCAATTTTAATTAAAAATATAACAATAAATTGGAAATATGCGGAATTTTAAAGTAAATGATAAGTTGATGAGTTGAGAAGTCGAGAAGTTTGAAGCGGAAGCCTCTAAAATTCATTCAATTATATGCGCTCCTCCACTTATCTGATCCATCAAGGCCGATTTATGGACCTGACATACAGTTCTTCTACTTTCCGCCTGGCCCAGGGTGTCTTTCTTAGAAACTTCAGGCTGGAATTGATGGAAGGATCGTGTGTAAAGCACCTGATCTTGATCCTTTCACCGAGTTCTTTCCAACCATAACGGTCTATCAGATACTCCAGGATGTCCACCAGCCTCATGCCGTGCAGCGGATCATTGGAGGACGGATTTTGTGGGAGTTCACTGTTTTCTTTTTCCATATTTTCAGAAATCGTCCTGTTACAGCCCGCCATTGGTGAAATACGGGTAAATTTTGAAAAAATTTCAGGCTTATGGAAATTT
>DATGOS010000071.1:0-5526 GCA_035305725.1 Cyclobacteriaceae bacterium | reverse complement strand
CTGGAGGACAAACTTGATTTTTTTGTGGATACCAGCAGGGAATCGGAAGAGGAGCGGCAAAAAACAGGCTTGCTTAAACTGAGGCCCTTTGCCGTACTGGGCCAGTTTTCACAGAAAAGCTCCTTTTTGATCAATGACTACGAACTGCTTAAAGAAGAAGATCACCGGGATCTGGATACATTTTTTGCGGAATGGTTTGCCAATGATCCGGAACTGGGATCCCAATTGAAGGGAGATAACCTATTTAACACCTTTCCCATTGATGCAAGTCAGGAAGAGGTAATGAAAGCCGTGCGTGCGGGAGAATCCTGTGTAGTGCAGGGGCCGCCAGGCTCCGGAAAATCCCAGCTGATCTGCAATCTTGTCACCGACTTTACTTCAAGGGGGAAAAAGGTGCTTGTGGTTTCCCAAAAACGCGTTGCTTTGGATGTGGTGTTCAAACGGCTCGGCGAGCAGGGCTTTGGACCCTTTATTGGATTGGTCCACGATTTTAGGGCGGACAGAAAGGACCTTTATCGCAAGATTTCCCATCAAATCAATTCCCTGGAAAGTTATGAGGAACTGAACCGCGGACTGGATGCCATACAACTGGAGAGAAACTATAATCAACTGGTAAACTCCATTGAGCGGTATTCCGAATTTCTGGAAGAGTATAAAGCTGCTCTTTTTGACCGGAATGAATCCGGCATTCCGGTCAAGGAAATCTACCTCACCTCATCGATGGTTGATGAACACATTGACCTTACCCAATACTATAAAAAGTACCCTTTTTCCTCGTTGGAAGACACGTTAAGGGACTTTAGAGAGTATATTGTCTATTACCGGAGGTACGAAAATCCGGCTTCGTTTTGGTTGCACCGCATGGATTTTTCCGGCTTTGGTCCGGGAATGCTGGGCAACGTAAAACAGGTGTTTGATGAAATCAGGGAAATTAAAGCCAGCGCCATTAGCCGGTTGGGGGATTTTTTTTCACAGCCACCCGAATTTCCGGTGATCCATCAATCACTGGAAAAGAGCGAGGTCCTTCTGGAATTGCTGCCGATGGTCCATGATCAGGAGACGTTTTTGTTTTTGAAGAAGTTAATGGGGTTTGACACCTCATCTTTTGACCTGCTTTGGCTGCAAAATAAGCTCGACACCGTCCAAAAGCTGCTAAGGGGTGAGGGCATTGAATGGTCCATTGATGATGCGGAGGTAGAAACCGTACTTGCCAAGACTATTAAGGTATTGCGGCTCAATGAATCTTGGTGGCAATCCCTGGCCTTGTATTTTGACCGAAAAAACTTTAACGAAGTGTGGGCATTGTTAAAGCAAAACGGACTCAGGGAAGATTCCGGGGGACTGAAGATCCTTGTCACCAAACTTGAGAACAGGCTAAACCTTAACCACCAGTATACCTTGCTGAACGCAAAACCCTGGATTGAGCTTCCCCGAAAGCCGTTTGATGCTGAGGTCTTTGACCATTTTTCAACAATACTCACCCAAGCCATCGATTGCAGGTTTATGGTGGGAGAGTTGGGCATGATCTCCGACTACTTGGGGAGTGAAAATGTCCGCCACAAAGATTTTTTGAATTTTTTGGAAGCATCAATAGCATTGGCGGAGCGTTTAAAAACCCATTCGGAAGGCTGGAAAAAATATCTGACGCCGGTTCAGATCAAGCACCTGCTGGTTTCTGCAAATGACCTGAAGCTGGATGCCGTCCAACAATCCGCCTCAGGGGATTTGGTGGAACTGGTGGCTTTTGACAAGCTGAAAAAAAATTTACGGAAGGTCGATCTGGAGGTTTTTTCCAAATTGACGGACCAGTATCCGGAAAAAGACAAAGAAGCGCTGGAAAAGATTTTTGTCTCTTCCCTTAAGCTAAGCTGGTTGGAACATATTGAGGCAAAATATCCGGTACTGCAGGAAATCGGCACCCTGAAAATTAAAAGCATATTAGAGGAGTTTGCTTTGGCCGTGGAGGAAAGGTTAAGGATCAGCAAGTTTATCGCTGAACTTCGGCTAAGGGAAAGAACCTTTAGGCCGTTGGAGTACAACCGACTCAACAACCTGATCACCTATCGCGATCTGGGGCACCAGGTGACCAAAAAGAAGCTGCTTTGGCCCATAAAGAAGCTTGTCGAAAAATTTGAGGACGAAATATTCCGCCTGCTTCCCTGTTGGCTTACTTCACCGGAAACTGTTTCCGCAATTTTCCCCCTAAAAAGCATCTTTGACCTGATTGTTTTTGATGAATCCTCCCAATGCTTTGTGGAGCGGGGACTGCCCGCATTGTTGAGGGCCAAACAGGTGGTGATTGCGGGTGACAGCAAGCAATTGCCGCCTTATGATCTGTACCAAAGAAGAACCGGATCGGAGGAAGAAGGGATAGAACTTGAATCATCCTCTTTGCTGGAACTGGGAGCACGGTACTTTAAGTCTTTTTCTTTGCAGGGGCATTATCGTAGCCAGTCCCTGCCTTTGATCCAATTTTCTAATAAAAACTTTTACGACAATAGCCTGAGTATGCTGCCGGACAAAGACTGGCTTAATAAAGCTGAGCCGCCTTTTGAATGGCTAAAGGTGGATGGGGTCTGGGACAAACAGTCCAATGTAGTGGAAGCGGAAGCCGTGGTGGACCGGCTGAAGGATTTTTCTCAAAACCGCCCCGCTGCCAGAATCGGTGTGATCACCTTCAATTACTATCAAATGGAACTGATCCTTGAACTGCTAAGCCAAGTGCCGGAACTGGCAGGGAGTGAAACAATTGAGGTAAAGAACATCGAAAATGTGCAAGGCGATGAATACGACATTGTTTTATTTTCGGTGGGATATGCCCGGAACAAACAGGGCAAGTTTACCGCCAATTTCGGCTTGTTGTCGAGAGCGGGCGGGGAGAACAGGCTCAACGTGGCCGTTACCAGAGCTCGGGAAAAGATCGTACTCGTCAGCAGCATTACCTATTTGGATTTTCCTGATGGACAGTTGAAAAACGAAGGGGTGAGGCTGCTCAGGGACTACCTCAGGTATGTGGAAGAGGTGCATAAAGGGTGGGAAATCAAAATTGAGACAGAAAAACCGAGCGGGTTTAAGGCGGGTTGGTACCTCAAGGACAGGCTGCAGGGCGAGTACGGTAACCATGAGGTGAGGGCCAGCCGTCATTCGCCGGCCATGGACCTGGAGCTTCTTGAAAACGGTGACTATGTAGCCGGGATCTTAACCGACGACCATAGGCTTTTTTCCGCAAAAAGTGCAAAGGAGGCATTTGTTTACCATCCGCAACTTTTGCGGTCCAAAAACTGGAACGTTGTCCACATCTTCAGCAGACAATATTGGCTGGACAGGGAGGACCTGCTCCAGACAAAACTCCGGAATGAAGAAAATTACCCCTGATGGGTTAAGGCTGGGCGTAAACCTTTAGGCCCACTGCCTCAATACCGCCAAGCTGTTCCCGTCTCATGTACTGGATAAATTGGACTTGCAGTGCCTGGTTTTCCTGCAGCCGCGTCAGAGACAGGGTGTCGTATTTGGTATACACATTTCCAAAGCCTTTGCCCAATGGCCTGCCCGTTTTTGAATCAAACAAGGCAATGTTGATCAGGGAATCCTCCAGGCTTTTGCCCGTGCTGTCACGGATAAGGTATCTAACATATAGGTTGTGAAAATCGAAGCTGTCATTGTAGCGGATACCCACGGTGGCCACCACCGGTTCCGTTTGGGCCGGGTTGAGTCGGAATGTCACCGTGTCGTTCAGGTCCCATTGGAGGGATTCCATCCCCGTATATTCTTCGAAAACCCTGTCCGGGTCACAGCCCTGAATTAAGCAAATCCAGAAGAGCAAGAAGCAGTAGCGCAGCAGTTTAGTCCTTCCCATCATTTACGCGTCGCTTGATGGGCCTCCCTTTCGCCTCCTTCTCGAATGGTTCCTCTTTTTGTTTTTACCTCCCTTGGATTCTGCCTGCGGCTGGGAGGGAGCTGCCTGGGCCTGGGAAGGCTTTTTGGGCATTCCGGTAGTTTTTCTGCCCATGCGGTTTTTGTTGCTTTTCTCCCGGTTGCCGGCAGGGCTGGCTTGTTGGGAAGCAGGGGCTTCCGCGCTGGGCCGCGCCTTGTTTTCCACACCCTTGGCGTTGGCCTTTGGCTTTCTTTTTTTCTTCTTTTTAACCTGCCCGCCAAATTTCTGGTCCAGCAGTTCCAGATCCCGGTTTGACTTGCTGAGCTCCCCTTCAAAGGCCGAATTTTGTACCAGATTATATGGTTTTTCTCCTTTTTTGTTCAGGTCGATGATCTCCCGTACACGTTCGCAGCTTATGGATTGCCAGTTGTTGTCATTGTTGAAACTGAACCACATCAACTTCCTAAAGATGTCCGTTTTTTGGAGTTTGGCTGAGCCTGCCTCCGTTAGCAGGGGTTTGTCAACTTCCGGAATGTCCTTTAATGCGGAAAGATAGGTATCCAGTTCATAGTTTAAGCAACATTTTAGCCTTCCGCACTGGCCCGAAAGCTTGCTGGGATTGAGGGACAGGTTTTGATAGCGGGCTGCTGAGGTAGACACACTTTTGAAGTCGTGAATCCAGGTGGAGCAGCAGAGTTCCCTGCCGCAGACGCCAACGCCTCCCAGCCTGCCGGCTTCCTGCCTCAAGCTTATCTGACGCATCTCCACCCGGATTCTGAACTCGCCGGCGAGTATCTTGATCAGCTCCCGGAAATCAACCCGGTCATCCGCTGAATAGTAGAAGGTGGCTTTGGCATTGTCGGCCTGGTATTCTACATCAGAGAGCTTCATCTGTAGGCCCAGTTCATCGATGATTTGTTTGGTTCTGTAGAGGGTGGGGACTTCCCTGTTTTTTGCATCCGCCCACTTATCAAGGTCTTTTTGGTTGGCTACACGATAAATCTTCAGAATATCATCGTTGTTTTTGATCTTCCTTTTTTGCATCTGAAGCCTCACCAGTTCCCCCTGAAGTGAGACATAGCCTATATGATGGCCGTTGGGCACATCCACCACAACCGGATCACCGGTAGTCAAGTGCAGATGGTCCGTATTTCTGTAGTAATCTTTTCTTCCACCTTTGAATTTGACTTCTACGATATCAAACTTATCGACTTCTGGAATCCCCATATGGGATAACCAGTCAAAAGAATTCATTTTATTGCAATCGCTCGTACCACAGGTGCCATTGTTCTGGCAGCCTCCGACTCCTGGGGTGGTAGAGCAGCTGTTACATGCTGACATTTGTATATATTTAAAGGAGGTATTCCTCCTGTTGTGTATGTTGTATCTATTTTCAACCCTGTAAAATATCCTTTCCGATATCCCTCCTGTAGTAATGGTTTTTCCAGCTTATTCTTTCGGCCCGCTCGTAGGCACGGGAAATGGCCTCGCCGGCGTCCTTTCCCTTTCCTGTGATGCCCAACACCCTCCCGCCATTGGTAAGGATGGTGTCTGAGCCCTGCCTTTTTGTACCCGCATGGTAGGTAAAGGATTTGTCATCGTTTGTTCCGTTCAATCCTTCGATGACTTCGCCGGTGGTATAGGCGCCGGGG
>DATGOS010000070.1:0-4508 GCA_035305725.1 Cyclobacteriaceae bacterium | reverse complement strand
AAAGAGTCAGTACAGACAGCGCCAAAGACAAATAATACCAGATTGGAAAACGGAAAGCATTTCACGGGCAGCTTACCCAGCGAGGTTGCCCGGATACTTCCTTTCTCCTGGTTTGCTGCTTTAGCGGCTGTTCTCTGTTTCCAGATTTTCTTTCTCAGCAGCGCTGTATTGCATGCCCAAAACAGCGCTGCCGGGACGAAAGACAAGGTGTTTAGGGCAGGGGCTGCCTTAAGCAACATTACCCCCAAAATCGGATACTCCATAAACGGGAACATGAGGGACGTCACGGTACAGCAAGTCCATGATGATACCTATGTCCGTTGTATGGTTTTGGATGACGGTGAAAACCGACTGGCCATAGGCGTGGCGGATCTTTGTATGGTCTACCGGGAAACCCTGGATGCGGCAAAATCCCGCGCCCATGAGTTTACCGGCATTCCTGTGGAAAATATGATGATTTCCGCCTCCCATACTCATTCCGCGGGAACTGCCTGTGGGGTATTTCAAAGTGAGCCCGACCCGGAGTACCTTGAATTTCTGGAACACCGGATCGCAGACGCGGTGATCCGGGCAAACAACAAGCTTGCTCCCGCCCGGATTGGCTGGGCGGTGGGAAGCGAACCTACCCAGGTATTTAACCGGAGATGGAGAATGAAGCCTCCTGGACAGGGGACAAACCCTTTCGGTGAGGTGGAGCCGATCAGCAGTACCCAGGTAGAGGACATTATTGACCCGGGACTTCCAATTATTTCCATACAGACTCCGGAGGGACTTCCAGTTGCATTGCTGGCCAACTATTCCCTGCATTATGTGGGAGGGGTAGGACCCGGTCACGTATCCGCGGATTATTTTGGCATGTTCGCGGACCGCATGAAACAGTTGCTTCAGACCGACCATATTGACCAGCCTGATTTTGTAGCCATTATGTCCAACGGGACAAGCGGCAACATCAACAATAACAACAACAAGGGACCCCGGCCTGTCCGCCCGCCTTATGGACGGATGAAGCTGGTGGCGGACATTGTGGCTGCGGAAGCTTATAAAGCCTATCAGACGATTGAATATCAGGACTGGGTTCCGCTGAAGTCCATCCAACGGGAAATATCCCTTGGAGTGCGGCTTCCTTCCCAAGCGGATATCGAAAGGGCCGAAGGGATATTGGCCACGGCAAAAGGTCCTGTATTGCAGGAAAGGGAGGAAATCTATGCCCGGGAGACGATGTTGCTGAAAGATTACCCCAAAGAAGTCCCCGTGATTTTGCAGGCTTTCAGTTTGGGTGACCTGGCCATTACGGCCGTGCCCTGTGAGGTATTTGTTGAAATTGGCCTGGAGATAAAGGAAAAAAGCCCTTTCCAGCCCACGTTTATGATTTCCCTGGCCAATGGCTACAACGGCTATTTGCCTACGCCGGAGCATCATAAGATGGGCGGATATGAAACCTGGAGGGCACGTTCCAGCTACCTGGAAGAAAACGCCGCTCCCAAGGTTACGGGGACTCTGTTCGATTTGCTTGAAAAGCTTAATACCGGGAGATAACAGACTACAGGCTTAAGCCGAAGTAGACTTGATAGCGGGAAACAGTGCGCAAAAATTTGAAAAACATAATTTCTATAGATTAAGAAAATGCCTAATAAAATTATACGATGAGATTCTTTCTAACACTCTTTACATTTTTATTGATTACCGGACCCATCAACGCGATCGACCGGATTTCCCCGCCTCAGGTTTTCAAAGCCGGTTTCTCGGAAAAGGACATCACGCCGGACATTGGTATGGAGGCGCCGGGAGGTTATGGAAAAAGTTACCACAGGACATTTCATGACCCCTGTAAAGTTCGTGCGGTGGTCTTTGATGATGGCAACAAGCGCGTAGCCCTGGTCGGTATCGACCTGCTGTTTGTGACGCGAAGCCTGGTGCAGGAAGCACGGGCGGAGATAGAAAAGCAAACGGGCATTCCACAGGATGCAGTGATGATCGGCGCTTCCCATTCCCATTCTTCAGGGCCCATAGGCATGACCGATCCCGGTGACTTTGACCACGCTTCTCCAATGGTAAAGGACCTGGTAAACAACAAAAGCATTGTTTCAAACCCGGGATACACCCAACTGTTGAAGAAACAAATTGTGGAAGCCGTGGTGACGGCCAATGACGCCAGGGTTGATGCCAAACTCGCCGTGGGCTACGGCCATGAGGACAAGGTTTCCTTCAACCGCCGCCTTCGGATGAAGAATGGCCTGACTTATTCCCATCCCGGGGCAGGCAATCCCGACATCATCGATTATGCAGGTCCCATTGATCCCCAGGTAGGGACGGTGGGGGTTTGGGATTTACAGGGAAATCTCCTTGGTATGGTGGTGAACTTCTCCAACCATGCTACGACAAACCCAGGTGGAATTTCAGCCAACTGGATTTATGATATGGAAAAGACCCTGCGCGGTGCCACGGGCAACGCGGCCTTACCGGTAGTATTTATGCAGGGTGCCTGCGGTGACATTACACAGGTGGACAACCTTACCGAATTTCAAAATCCTTCCGGAAAGGAGTGGAGTCAAATCGCAGGGGGCAGGGTAGGCGCCGAGGCTTACAAAACGCTGTTGCTTATCCGGCGGGGAGCCAACAGCAACATCCCCCTGGATACCCGGCAAAGGGTATGGAAGGTCAAACGGCGAATTCCTTCCGCCGATAAGGTAAAGCAAGCCATTGAAACGGTCAAAATGGGTCCTGAAAAAGCAGGCGCGACCGAATGGACTTTTGCCAAAGAAACTGTAGTATTGGATGCGATCATTAAATCCCGGCCCGAAGCCGAGGTGGAAGTTCAGACCATACAGGTGGGCCCCGCGGTATTTGTATCAAACCCCGCGGAGTATTTTGTGCAATTCGGACTCGACATTAAGGAGGGCAGCAAGTTCCCATTCACCTTTGTCGTAGAGTTGGCCAACGGCGTCGTTGGCTATGTACCCACCGAGGAAGCTTTGGGACCTAAAGGAGGAGGATACGAGACCCGCCTGACCTCCTACAGTAACTTGGAAGTTTCCGCGGGAAGGCAGTTTGCCGACACGGGCATTGAGCTGGCAAACCAGATGAGTCCCGGTGAAATCCCGCTGCCACCGCCCCCGCCACCGTTTCAAGCACCCTGGTCATACGGGAATGTGCCCCCGGAACTTGACTGATATTCCTACCCGGTTATAATTTGATGACAAAGTAAACACTAGATAAGACGATATTATGATAAAAGCAATTGATGAAACGGCAATAACCAAAATGGTTAAACCGGGTGCAGCTCCTAACAAGGTTACCAGATCGTCTGTGATAAAAAAACCACTTTCCTTTTCTTTCACTTTTTTGCGCTCAGCGTTCTGCTGCCTGGTGCTGGTGCTATTGATCCACTGGGATCTGCAGGCCCAGGGGAGCGCCAAAGTATTCAAGGCCGGGGCATCGACAAGCAATGTCACCCCGCCACTGGGGGAGATTCTGGTAGGGGGCTACGGGGAACCTGTGGCTACACATGTCCATGACGAACTTCATGCGCGCAGTCTGGTGCTTGACGACGGGCAGAACCGGCTGGTCATCGTATTGGTGGATAATGTATCCATCAACCGGGAAGTGTACGACGAAGCCAAGCGCCGCCTGGAAAAAGACACGGGAATACCCGCAGAAAACATGCTGATGGCCGCCACCCACACCCATTCCGCGACCAGCGCCAGTGGATTGCGCAACAAAAGGAGAAGCTGGAATTATGATAAGCCGCTGGACGAGTACCAACAATTTGTGGTGAGCCGGATTGTGGACGGGGTAAAGAGGGCCATTAATAATCTTGAGCCTGCCCGTATTGGTTGGGGCTCCGGAAACGTTCCTCAACATGTGTTTAACCGAAGGTGGAAGATGAAGCCGGGGACGCCCATGCCCAATCCCATCGGTTCCCAGGACCAGGTGGTAATGAATCCGGGTGTTGAAAATCCGAACCTTCTTGAGCCCGCGGGGCCAACGGATCCGGAAGTTTATTTTGTCTCCGTGCAGTCTGTCGAAGGGAAGCCCATTGCTTTGCTTGGAAATTATTCCCTGCACTATGTAGGGGGTGTGGGATCAGGTCATATCTCGGCCGATTATTTCGCCGTTTTTGCGGACCGTTTTCAGGAGCTGCTCGGTGCCGACCGTCAGGATCCTCCGTTTGTAGGCATCATGTCAAATGGCACCTCGGGGGATGTAAATAACATCAATTTCGCAGGGCCACGGGAAAAAAACGAGCGCTATGAAAAAATGCGCATAGTGGCTGATGATGTGGCGCAGGAGGTGTTCCGGGTGTACAAGACAGTAAAACACCAGGATTGGGTGCCCCTGAAGGCGGCCAGGTCCGAGCTGACGCTACAGGTCCGCCAGGTTTCTCCGGAACTGATTGCCCACTCAGAAATGGTGATGGCCAGGCCGGATTCCGTGAAGCCGAAGCATGGTCTTGAAAAAATCTACGCCCAGCGGGTGTTGCAGTTTCATGAGGAATGGCCGGACCAAAT